>JAGDWU010000098.1:0-5110 GCA_023256115.1 Candidatus Aenigmatarchaeota archaeon
TGTTAATTCATTTTCTTTAATATCTGTTACTGACATTATTACATGCTCATCATCAAATATCATTAAAGCCCCGCTTATTGGTATTTTTTCCTTTTCTGCAACTTTTACTTCTCCAATTTGAGATAAAATTTTCAAAACTTCTGGATCTTCGACATCTGTTGCAACAAATTTAAATTCAACTTGTCTTTCCTTTGCTTGCACTAACAATTTAGCAAAATTTTCATATATTTCTCTTAGCATTTGCGAAGGTGCTAAAATTTCAACTTTATTTTTACTATTTTTTAATATGTATTCAATTTGATCAAAAAACAAGTTTTTGCCTTTTAATGTTCCTGTTATTTCACTTGTTTCAATAGTTTTATAACCCTTTTTCCATATCTTTTCCATTTCCTTTATTACATCGCTATTTAGTAAATTATCAATTCTTTTTTCCATTTCCCTTATTTTCTCTTCATATCTCTTTTTCCATCTTTGTAAAGCTTCTCTAGGTTCAATAGCAACAAATTTTACTGGTCTACCACTTTGTATTAATACAAATCCCTTATCTTCTAAACTTTTAAGGACATCATAAACTCTAGATCTAGGAACTTTTGATGCCTCTGCTAATTCGCCAGCTGTTGCTGTTCCAAAACCGAGCAATGCTAGATATAATTTTCTTTCGTATAAGTTTAAACCTATTGTTTTTAAAGCATCTAATATTTTAGTATTTTCAACCATTTAAAATTATTAAATTAACCTTTAAGATTTTTTACCTTTTTTATTTCTTCTGCTAAAACTTTTAAATCTTTTTCTGTTTCTACCTGTAATTGATTTAAAAATTCAATATATTTATCTATTTCATTTTTTTCATTTTCCAAAAAATTTATTGCATCTTCTATTTTAAATTTTTTTAAGATATTAGAGCCAACATTTATTATAACATAATCATTTTTAAAGCTCTCAATTTCAATAAAAGTATCAGCCCCAATGCTAATATATTTTATTTTATTTCCGCTTTTTATTTCTTCTAAACATTTTTTAACATTTTCAATTTCATTTTTTAGCAAAATACTTTTTTCTCTTTCGATTAATAATGCTTTTAACCTTTCTTCTAATTGTTTATATTTGATTACAATTTCTTCCAATTCCATTATATTATATGAATAAATGGAAAAAGTGATAGAAATTTTGCAAGCTTTTTATCTTTAGTTAAAAAATTCAAATTAAACTTTTGGCAAATTTTTAAATGTAAATAATCATTTATAAAACTCTTATCCAACTTAAATCTTTTTGCAATTTCTATTAATTCTTCAAAGTTTATTTCAACTTCTTTTACTTCAATTATTGTTAATTTTTCTTTTAAAATTTTTTCTACTTTGTCAATATTTTCTAAATGTAATTCGGAATTTAAAACTTTAATTACTTCAAAAATAGAAAAATAAGAAGCAAAACCTTTTATACTATCTATTCTATTACTTTTTATTGCTGAAATTATTATATTAGTATCTAGATACATTTTAGTATTAAGTCTATAATCCTTTTTACTTCTATTTTAGAAATTTCTGAACCATTTGAAAACTTTAAAGTTCCTTTATCACCATTTATTGTTACTTGCTTGTTTATTATCGGAAATATTTTTGGAACAATTGTAATTACTCTTAAATACTTTTCTCTTTCTTTAAGCAAATTTTTGAAATGCTGATTTCTTTCTAAAAATCTTCCTTTATAACTTTCAAACAAAAATCCGTTTACATATTTGAAATATGCTTGTCTTAGTTCTAAAGAATACTTTTCCAAGATTTCTTTTAATGCTTTGTAAGATAAATAAAGTTCTTTTATTTTTGTAGCTAGGACATTTTCCAAAACTCTTTTTAACTCTTCTGTTATTATATCTCTTCCTCTAAACATCACTATAACCTTTTTTTCAAAATCAATTATAAATTCAACGCTTCTAACTATTTTTTCTATTCCATTTATTTTTAACTTTTCTATTTCCCATGGCTCTAAAACTTTTCTTAGCTCTTGTGTTAAAGGAAGTTGAATATTAAAAATTCCATTTATTTCACTTTGCTTACTTTTTGCTATTATCCAATATTTTTCATTGCTAATTTTATTTAAACTTTCTTCAACCTCTTTTTGCTTTTTAAAGGTTTCGAACATGTAAAGACTTATTGTGGTCATAAATTAATGTATATACACTATATAATATACTTTTGTTAGTAGCCGAAACATGTGTACCATTACTTACTACACTTAAGTTATAAACAAAAGTTTATAAACACTATTTTTTATTATTTTAATGATAACCTCAAGAGATGTAGAATATGAAACAAAAAATGTTAAAAAAGTACTTGAATTGTTAGAAAAAAATGAAAGAGGGTTAACAATTGCTGAAATAGCAAAAGAATTAGGATTAAATAGGCATACAGTAGCAAAAATTTTAGATAGGCTATTAATTGAAAAAAGGGTCAATTATGACTCTAGAGGGCCGGCAAAGGTTTTTTATTCAAGCGGAACTTCTCAATTTATTGGGAAAATAGAGCAAGGAAAAGATGATATTTTGTGGATTGATTTGTTTAAACCTAAATATAAAGATGAAGAAGAATTCATAAGAATAAATCAAACAAAAAAAGATGTTTTAATAAGGAGTAAAACAAAATTTAGAAGTATTGGGTCTATTGCAATTAAGAAAAGCAAGATTAAAGAATTAATAGAAATTTTAAAGTCTTTAGTTTAGCTTTTAATAAAATTGTTTAACAAATTTTATATTGACAGCAGAAATCTTTAAATATGGTAGTTAATTAATATTATTTATGGATAAAAGAAATTTAAAAAGTTTTGTTGCTTTAGAAATGGTATTTATAATTTTGATATTGATAGTAGTTGTAATAGTAGTTGTTCAAATGTTTAGACAATATGTAAATCCAAAAAAAGTTTCTTCAATAATTGAAGATATAACTCAATCTCCTAAATATGATTTTATAAAAAGATACTGTGATAATCTTTGTGAAAAGGTAAAATTAGCTACTACTTATGAAGAAAAAATAAGTTATGCATACGATTGGTGTACTAAAAAAATTGTGGAAGGTGAGGATAAAGGAGGAGTTGATATTAACAACGATGGAAATTATAGAGATCTCGTAATAATAAGAAATTATCCTTATTGTGAAAATGCTCTATATTGTTTTCATTTTTCTAGTTGTAATGCAGAAGGTTTAACGCTAAGTAAAGAAACATGTGGTAAAGTAATTTGTGAATATTTTGTTAATCTTCAAGGCGAGGAAGCTTCAGAAGTCTCTTCTCTTATTGCAGATGGAAAAGTTATAGAAACTGGAAATTGTGGTGAAGTACCTGAAAAATATGCCGGAAAAGTTGCTGCAGATTCTCCAGATTGGTGGTTTGAAAGGTTTTTCTCTGAAATAGATTGTGAAGAATTGCTTGGTTATAAAGAGTAATGAGAAAAATTATTCTTATTATTTTTTGTCTATTTCTATTATCAGTACCAGCTTTTTCTCTTGTCTGTGTAAAAAATAAAGGATGGTTCGATGATGGTCCAGGAATTGTTTATGTAGGAATAAATACAAAACAAGTTGGATTAGAGTCTGGAGATGTAATTTCGAGCTATTTCATAGATAACAATAATTTTTGTTTTTACGAAGATGAATTGAATAATTTATTAAGTAAAGCAAATCCTGGAACTAGCAGAATAGAAATATTGAAAATAACAAAAAGTTGTTGGTGGATCTTTTGTCTTTCATATAGTGAGATATATTTCTTATCAGATTTTGGAAGAGAGTATGGAAAAGCAATTTATAGTTGTAGTGTAATTGGCACAATTAAAGAAGTTTTAGTGGGTAATAAAAATTTAGAAGGGCTATGCACTCATCATTGTTTTAGTAGAAGCGATCCAGAATGCGAACTAAAGAAACCAGGAGATGAAATTGATATTGACAATGATGGTAAGCCAGATGGAATATGTAATAGTATGTGTGAATTTGTAGACGGTAGACATCCTCAAGATTATTTATCTCCAGTTTCTGCTAACTTGGTTATAGAAGGTGATAAATTTGCTTTGCGTGTGAAAATTAAAAACAATGCAAATAAAGAGTTTAGGTCAGTTGGTATATCACTATCTTGTTATAGTATTTATTCTTCTACACCCTGTCTAAGAAAATTTTTCAGTGAAGACTTTAACTCACAAGAAGAAAAAGAAATAAGAGTAGAGATAGGAATAGAAAATTATAAAGATTGTTTCGAGCCAATAAGAAAACTAACTTGTAGGGGTGAAAGAGCGAGCACCAACTTAGAGGATAGAATTAAAGGTTTTGAATGTTTTCTCGCAATTAGTGGAAGTGTTCCGAAAAAAATTTTAGAAGAATATACTCCTTGTAACCCACATTATCAATCACCAACTAAAACAGAGCATTATAGAGTAAGTGTGGAAGAAGTGTTTGTTAGACCAGATAGCATTTCTAACGATCAAACAAAGATTGGGGTACTTGCTAAAGTTTTGGTAGCATATATAAATGCTAAATGTAAGGAAAACCTTAAACTAGGCTATTCTGTTTATTATTATGAAGGAGCGACCAAAAAGGAAATTCTAAAAAATGAAGTACCAGTTAGGAATGTAGATAAAGAATGTAGTGAACGTTTAGTTTCATTTGATATAAATTTGAGATGTTCTGATATTAAAACATCAGAAGATTTAATACTTCAAATAGGAAGTTTTGACACATATACTATAAAAAACAATTGTTGTGGATATGAAAATCAAAAATGTTGTAGCAATAACCGATGTGAAGGAACAAATTTGGTATGTAGAAATAACAAATGTGTTCGTTGCAGCGGAGCAGGAGGAGAATGTTCAGCAGATCAAGACTGTTGTTCAGGATTGAAGTGTATTAATGGGAAATGTCAACAGCAACAACAACCTTGGAAATGTCAAACAAACAATGAGTGCAACGGAAAAGAGCCAAATAAATTTTATGATTCCGACTCATTATATTGTGATGCAAATTGTAATGCTTACAAATGTGATCAAACCAATAAATGTCAATACTTACAGCAAGCAAATCGTTGGTGTGATGGAACTAAATGGGTAACAACACAACCACAAGATTGCAAGGTTGAA
>JAGDWU010000098.1:5210-11844 GCA_023256115.1 Candidatus Aenigmatarchaeota archaeon
AAGGTAGTGCAAAAACATGTAGTTCAAATAATAAATGTGAAAAAATAACTTGTAACAATGTTGATTATTGGTGTGACGGAACTAAATGGGTAACAACACAACCACAAGATTGCAAAAAAGAAACTAATTGTAATGATGGAATAGATAATGATGGTGATAATTTGGTAGATTGTCTTGATCCTGATTGTCCTTGTCCTGCAGGAACTAAATGCAATCCGAACACATATAAATGTGAAGAAATTAAATGTCCAACTACTAATCAATTTAGAAATAGATGCCCTTCAGAAAGTGCTTCAATTAATCTTGCATGTGCAAGTGGAGAAGTTTGTATTTATAGATTAACAGACGTTTGTGTTGTAGATAACTCAGGAAAAGAAAGCAATACTATATCAAGCGGATATTATTGTATAGATAAAAAATCGCCATATTTTATTAGTATAGAACATTTTCCTGAATTAAATTCAAGTATTGATGAAACTTACGATCCTTATCCAAACTATTATATAGACAAAGATGGCAAAAAAATAAATTTGAAACCAGAAAAACTTGTTATAGACAAAGAGGTTTTAAATTTTACAATTAAAGGAAGAGACGAATATAATGGATATGAAATTTCTGGAATTTCAACGTTAGATGCAAAATTTGATTTAGCTCAAAAGCCCATTTCAGCAAAATTCCCTACTTCTCCTTGTCCAGATGGAGCACTATATTCCCCGCCAGCAGCTCATAATGCTTCTTTTAAAGATTTAACCTCAGGATTCGGAACTTTAACTGCAATCTTTAGAGATCAAGCTGGAAATAGTGCTACTAATTCCAACTATCAGGTTTATGTATTTCTTGGTGCTAGAGGTGATCAGCAAGGTCAAAAAGGAACAGATAAAATTGTTTTCTTAAAAACTACTTGGAATTCTGTAGATGAAGTTAGAGATAAAACCAATAATTTAGCAGTTAGATATGGATTAAATTCTTATAAAAAATTCGATTGTTTTGGATATCCTAAAAAATGCACATTTATAAAAGATGTTGTAGGAAAAACAGATGAATTTAGCGATTGCTTATGGGTCGGGCCAAAAGGTAATCCAAGAAATGTTAGAATTTACGATTGGTTAGATGGTGTTTATTTAGATTCAAATACAAAACTACAATTCTGTTCAAGACCAGATAGCACTAATTGTGTAATAAAAAAGAATGATAAAGTGCATGTTATCTGGCCAAATGTTAATGGTGAAGTTGCTATATGTGCAAAAAATGATACTGGAATATTAGTTGATTTACCAAGATTAGTTAGCGAAAATATAAAAGATGGGTTCCAAATTTTACCCAGCACAATAGAAAGATTTAGCGTAATTTGGCAAGTTAAATATTCGAGAGAACAAAGAATTGTTTATACAGAATGTTATTTGAATCCAACTATAGATGGAATTAATGCATGCACTATTTCAGAAATAATAGCAGGAACATGTAACCTAAACACTGCTCAAAAATGTTATTGCTATGAAGGTTTTCCTTGTTATCAAGACACTTCTATAGAAACTATTCATTCGTGTAGCGTTTATAAACCAAGATATTTGAATGGAATAAACAGAATAATTTGTAGAATGTATGAAAAAACTCCTTTCGGCGCTCAATATGAAGTTTGGTATAATCACGACTTTTATTTTCTCAATGGAGAAGTTATTAAAGAAAAAAATATTTTAAATAAGTTATTAATTAGACTATTAAAATTTATTACTCAAATATTTAAATTATGATGAAATTAATTAAAATTAATGCATTTAAATTGGTTTTTTTTGTTGCTATTTTAAATTTAACTTTTTTTGCTTTAAAACAACTTCAACCAATCACGCTTTTAGCACCACCAATAACATATGGTACAGATGGTAGTGGATTATCTAACTCATGTCAAAACCAATGCAATTGTGGTACAATAGAATATCAATGTAGCGGAGATATTGTTCAAAAAAGAGAGTGTAAAGATACTAACAATGATGGATGTTGTGAATGGACAGATTGGCAGAATGTGAAGAACTGTAATAGTGGTGATTATGATAGTGATGGAGGCGATAAACCAACAAAGTATGGAGAAGTTATAGACTATTATTGTAGTTTTGGAACATGCTACTCTAAAACATATGCTGATACATGCTCAGGAATTTGCGAAAGAAGCGAACTAACTGAATATTGGTTAAGTGGCGAAAAAGTTAACACAACGCTTTATACAAACCTATTTAGCAATTCATTATACTGTAAAAATGGTGAAATACTTGTTGATAAGTCAAATCCTTTAGTTTGGCTTAGTGTAGAAGGAAAAGGATGGGGAAACAGTGATATCACAGTGGATATAATTTGCAATGATAATGATGAAAGTGGTTGTGGTTGGTATAATTATAGGATAGAAAAAATTCTCTAAACAATTTTATGAGAAATATAGCAGATTTACCTTTACACTTCGGAACTTGCCCAAAATGGTTATTTGTGAGAATGAAAGAATTAAGCAAAATAATTTCTCAAATGATAATAAGCGAATATGGAAAAAAGGAATTTTTAAAAAGATTGGCAGATCCTTATTTTTTTCAAGCTTTTGGATGTGCTGTTGGATTTGATTGGCATTCTAGTGGCTTAACAACAACATTAACAGCAGCATTAAAAGAATCGAATTTAGAAGAATTTGGAATATTTGTTTTTGGCGGTAAGGGCAAAATAGCTAGAAATGTTCCAGATGAAATAGATTTAAAAAAAGAAATTTTTAAAGAAAATACTGAAAAAATTAAATATATAAGCAAATTGGTTGCAAGGATTGATAATTATGCAGTTCAAGATGGTTTTGATTTATATCATCATTCGTTGTTTGTTACTGAAAATTTAGATTGGTTAATAATTCAACAAGGAATGAATGAAAAAATAGGATATGCAAGAAGATATCATTGGTTATCTTTTGAATTAAAAAGATTTGAAGAAAATCCGCATTATGCAATAGTTTGCGATATAAAAACAAAAACTTTAAATTTTGTCTCAAAAGAAAATAGAGAATTAAGGAAAAGCATTTTAGATTTTATAAAAGATGATTTAAAAAGAATTTATCCAAATAATAGCTTAGTAAAATATTTAAAAATGCCAAATTATCATTTAATCAATATTGAAGATTATAAGCAATTAGCAAATTTAAAAAATTTTGAACCAAAAAATTTTGAAGAGCTCATAATGATTAAAGGAATAAATGCAAAAATTTTAAGAAGTTTAGCATTGATAAGCAAACTAATATATGGAACTGAAATTGATTGGAAAGATCCAGCAAAATTTAGTTTTACTGTTGGCGGAAAAGACGGAACACCATATAAAATAAATAGAAAGCATTATGATTCGTTAATCCAATTTTTGAAAGATGCTATAAAAAATTCAAATTTAAAAGAAAGTGAAAAAGTAAAAGCTTTAAAGAGATTAGCAAGTTTAGAATTATGAGAAAGAAAAAATGTAAATAATTGAAAAAAGATTTTAAAGGATTTCAAAAAATCAAAATAGTAAATCAAATTACTCCTAACTTTGAAAGTAAATCGCTTGCCTTATATTCTGGTTTTAATTTAACATAAGCTTTTTTTCTTCCATCGCGCATTATCAAAGTATTTACCTTTTCAACTTTTACATTAAATCTTTTTTCAACTTCTTGCTTAATTTGAATTTTATTTGCATTTTTTTCAACTATAAAAGTTACTACATTTTGCTTTTCTGCTAATCTTAATGCTTTTTCAGTTAAATAAGGATATAAAATTACCATTTTTTAAACCATTCAAACACTTTTTTTAATGCTTTTTCCTCCCAAATTATTAATCTTGCTAATTTTGCACCAGGAGCTAATAATAAAGTGTTTAAAGATTTTAAATCGCAAACATCAATATTTAAAGAATTTGCAACTTTTTCAATTCCATTTAATTTTTCAACAATTATTAACGGACCTCTTTTCCTTTTATATCTTCTTCCTCTCATTTTTCCTTTACCAGCTCTTATTTTTTTCTCTTTTATTCTTTCAAGCTCTTCTTCTAACCCAATAACTTCTAAAAATTTCTTTAATTCTTTAGTTTTTTTAAATGCTGAAAAATCATTTACAACAATTGGAAAATATTTTAAATTATCAATTTTGTGCCCTCTATTCTTTACCAATTCTTTATAAAAGCTTGCTGCAATTGCGCTAAGCAATGCAATTTTATGCTCTTTTCTATTAATTTTTTGTTCCCATACTTTTTCTGCTTTTGGTGCATGGGCTCTTCTACCTTTTCTAACATTTGGCGCAATTCTTGCAACAAACATCATGTGCCAAGGAGCTTTGCCATGAATTCTTTGATGTCTTGCCATGCCAATATTCATTTGAGTTACATATCTTCTAAATGGCCTTCTTCTTGAATGATAATGGGCACTAGTCCTTAAACCAGCAAATGGGTCTCTTCCATAAGGTTGTCTTCTTTTAGACATTTCAGCTAAAAAATCTCTTAAAACCAAATCTTCTCTTATTTTATATTCTAAAACTTCTTTTGGAATTTCAATTTTTCCAATTTCTTTTGCTTCAAAATTTAAAATTGGCACTTCCATTATTTAAAATTTAATTTATTTAATTTTTATGATTAATCATATTGGTTTAATTCCAGATGGAAACAGAAGATGGGCAAGAAAGCGTGGCTTAAATATTTTTGAAGGACATAAGATTGGGGCAAAAAAGATAGAAGAATTTATTAAATGGTGTATAGAGCTTGGAATAAAGAAAGTTAGCGTTTATGTTTTATCAATTGAAAATTTTAAAAAAAGGGATAAAAAAGAAATAAATAATTTGCTTAATTTAATTCAAGAATACTTAAAAAAATGGGAGAAAGGGGAATTTTGGGAATTTATATCTAAACACAAAATTCAAATAAGAATTTTGGGAAATTATGTTGAATTGCCAAAATCTTTGGTTAGATTGTTTTTTGGAATAATGAAAAAAACAAAAAAGTTTAATAAGCATGTTGTTAATTTGCTAGTTTGCTATAGCGGAATATATGAAATTTTGCAAGCAGTAAAGAAAATTGTTAAAAATAGAGTAAAAATTAGTGAAAAAATGTTAAAAAATTATTTATTAGTTAAAGATGATGTTGATTTAATAATAAGAACTGGTGGTTTTTCAAGACTTTCAAACTTTTTACCTTTACAATCTACATATGCAGAAATTTATGTAACAAAAAAACTTTGGCCAGAATTTACAAAAAAAGATTTAATTAAAGCAATAAATTGGTTTTCTAGAATTGAAAGAAAATTTGGCAAATAATTTATTTTAATAATTATTATAGCAATGAAGAGGCTGTCCCAGAATGATTTATGATTAGCGGGGTAACTACTGAGCTTTAAAATCCTTTTATATTAAATTTAATTATAGCCCCGTCGTCTAGCGGCCTAGGATGCCGGGCTCTGGACCCGGAGACCCCGGTTCGAATCCGGGCGGGGCTATGCTTGTTTATTCAAAACAAATAAGACAAAATAAAGCAAATTAAATAAATTTATTATGCATTGCCCCGATAGCTCAGTCTGGTAGAGCGCCCGCCTTGTAAGCGGGATGTCGGGGGTTCAAATCCCCCTCGGGGCTAAAAATCTTTTGCATTTTATACTAACTTTTTATTTAATGTTTCAACTAAAAAAATAAAAAGTAAAGGATAAAATATATTACTAACATAATTCAGATAAACATCTAAATCAACATTATATAAAATAATAAATGAAATTTCGAAAAGAACTCTAAAAAAATTTGAAAAAACAAAAAACAAAGACAAGAAGAAGAAAATTTTTAATTCTTTTCTATAAAAAAGATAAGGTAAAACTAGTGCTATAGCTTTTAATCCAACACAATCACTTGTAATTAAAAAAGTTTTATCTGAAACTATTAAAAAATCATTAAGCTTTGCTTCAAAAAAAAGATTAAAAAATAAGAATAAGAAAAAAGAAAATAAGTGAGTTAAAAAATTTTGATTAAAAAAATCTAATAAATAAGCAATTAAAACTCCAAAAAATAAAAAAGGCAAAAGTTCAATATTTGAAAAAATTAACAATTTCTTCAGTTTTATATCTTTTTTCATATTTTTCTATTTTTCTCCTTAATTTTTTATATCCAATTAAAGCAGCAAACAAAGCATCTCTTTCATGGCTATTACTAACTTTTCCAAAATACTTTTTAACAATTTGAAATTTTAAAACATTTTTAACTTCTTTGTTTGGAGTTACTATTCTAACTCTAAAAGCAGAGGCAATTTTTTTAATCTTTTTAGGTATTTTTGGTTTATCATAGCATATTGCAATAGGAGTTCCAAAATTTATTATATCGCTTATAATTTCCTCTTTTTTATAATCTTTTTTACTTTTTATAAAAATTAGCTTACCGCTCTTATCTAAGATAGCAATAGAACTTGTAATACCTACATCAATTCCAACAATTAAAATCATTTTTTAAATTTTTCTCTTAATAAATTAAAAATTTTTTTGCCCTTTTTTTCTCCCAAAATACTAGATAATTTACCTTGACTTGAATTAAAAAAATCTAATAAATTTTCAAATTTATTCATAATTAAATTTGCTGTCTTAACAGAAATTCCTGGAAAACTACATAAAATGTTTAAAATTT
>JAGDWU010000021.1 GCA_023256115.1 Candidatus Aenigmatarchaeota archaeon
CTAATCTATTAACTTCTCTTTCTATATCAGCAGAGGAAAGCTCATCAACTCTTCCTTGAAGCTCAGCCAGCTTAGTTGCCAAGTCTTTTGAAATACTTTCATAAGTTTTTAATGTTAAAGCGTATTCTTTTCTTGTAATGCCATACCCTCTAAAGAAGATCCCAGCTATAAAAGTAGCCGCAAATATTACAACACTCCAAATACCCATAAAAGAAAACAAAACCCAAACAATCTTTACAAACCAGCCAATAGGAATTGTCAAAAATGCAATTATAAAAGCTAAAACTCTATTAATGGAAGATGGAACATTTGTAAATATCTCTAAACTTTGCAAAAATGCCCAGGCTAATGTGTAAATAGCTGCAAAAGGTAGGATAAACAAATAAATTATAGCTGGTACGTACATCCACTCAGAAGGTAATCCTAACATCTCTAAAATTGACGCAGCATAAGATGGTAATGGAGAAATTTTAAAATTTTGTGGAACCTCAAGATAAGCTGGATAAGGGACGAATTGAGGAATAATAAATAAAGCTATTATTAAAAGAACGAAAAAGATTGAAGACCAAGGAATACCTCCAGCTGGTTTTTTAATAACACCACCAATAGTTAGTAAAATTAAAATAAAAACTAAAATAAAAACTACTCCTACCAACGAAGAAAGTATGTCATTAATAGCAGTAACACCTTGTGCTGGCGCTAAAGTTAAAATGTATAATATAGTAACCAAAAACACTAATCCCTTTTTCGCTATCATTCTACTATTTGAAATCTGTATTTATAAACATTATAAAACTATCTAGTTTTGAAAAAGTAAACCGAGAAAATTATAAATAGAACAAAAATAAATAAAACTGAAGCTGAAAACAGGAGTAGAATGTGAAATGTGTAATAGTAAAATAGAAATAAAACGAACAAAGCAATAATTGCTGAAATTATTATGTTTATGCTTTTTTCAAAAATTTTAACCTTGTTTAAAAGACCATAAGTTATTAAGAAGGATAAGAGGGAAAAAGAAAAAGCTAAAATCGTTTCTATCATTTTATTATTTCCTTTGCTTTTTTATACCAATCTTCCTCTTCAATTTTCTTTTTTGTTTTTTCGCCAAATTTTTCAATTTCCTCAATTTTTTCTTTTATTTTTCCAAACTTTTTAATTACCAAATCTAAAGAGGTTTTATCTAAATAGTTTTTTAATTCATAAACTTTTTCTTCTCTTCTTGTAGTAAGATAACTATAGAAAACGGAAAAAATTATAATAGCTATGCCAAGCAAAAAAATAATTGAAATATTCAATAATTTTAGTGCATCTGGGACTTCAACAATGTTTGAAAGTTGTAAAAAGCTTACAAGTATTAATAATAAACCCAAGAAAATTGAAGCCCTAACTTCTTCCATAATATTACTTATTTATACTAATATATAAGGTATATATAAAGATTATGATTAAGCATTTTGAAATAACCATTAAAACTAAGAAAAGATTTGATTTTGTAAAAATAACAGAAAAGATTGAAGAAATAATAAAAGATTTTAAAGATGGGATAGCTATTTTATATTTACCGCACAACACTTGCGCTTTAATAATTCAAGAAAATGACCCAACAATTTTTAAAGACATTGAAAATTTTTTCAATAAAATATTACCGTTAAATGCTAAATATGAACATAATTATGAAGGTTCTGAAAATGCAACTGCACACATTATAAATAATTTAATTTCAAAAACTTTAGCAATTCCGTTTAAAGATGGAAAACTTCAATTAGGAACATGGCAAGATATTTTTGTTGTTGAACTTTTTGAACCGAGAGAAAGAAAAGTTTATATTTCAATAATTTGCTAATGATTCATCAAAAAACAATTCAATTTTTCTTAATTCGTTTAAAACATTATTAACAAATTCATCAATTTCTTTTTCACTTATTTTTTCTTTAACCTTTTCTTTAACTATTTTTTCAACAATTTGATAATTTTTATATTTTTCATTCAATTCTTTCCATTTTATTCCTTTTAAAGAATCTGCAATTTTTTGATTAAATGGTAAAATTCCTTTTAACATTAAAAAAGCAATTATAGGATATCCAATGTATCTTTTATATATTGTACCATTATCGTTACTATAAACTTTGTTCTCTTTAATTATTACAACATATTTTTTAGAAAAATCTGAAGAATACATTTCCATTTTATTTTCATTTATAATGTTAAACCTTTTATCGCCAATGCTTCCTAAAGCTTCCAAAACCTTTATTTTTGGCGGTAAAGATAGCTTCATAATAAGGTTTGAAAAATATTTTAATGGTAGAACTAGAAATTTTTGCAAAGCTTTTGCTTGCATTAGTTATTGGTTTGATTATTGGTTTGGAAAGAGAAAAAGCTCACAAGCCTGCTGGTTTAAGAACAATTACATTGATATGTTTTGGCTCTGCATTAATTACTAGCACTGCTTTAAATTATTTTGATCCAGATAGTGCAGCAAGAATAATTGCAAATGTAATTGTTGGTATTGGATTTATTGGAGCAGGAACAATTTTAGTAGTAAGAAATCAAGTTATTGGATTAACAACTGCAGCAACAATCTGGGTTTCCGCTATTTTAGGAATAGTTATTGGTTTAGGTTTATATTTAATTGCAATTTTTTCAACTATTCTTATAATTTTTGTACTTTTTGTTTTGAGAAAACTTATATAAAATCTGTTAACTTTTCCTTTTTCTTTTGACTTTCCTTAAAAATTAATTCTAAATTATCTCTTACTGGTTTATAAATTTTTTCAAAAAACATTCTTTGATCCTCTAACCATTCTCTAGGAAATTTTTCCAAATATTTTAAAGCTGCTTCCCAAACTTTTTCAAAATTATAGAAACTTTCAATTTTGTTTTTTACATTTTTATCAAAATCTATAGGCAATTGTTCTTTATCGCCAATATAAAACCAGCCTCTTTCGCTAATAGGAGCATTTTCATTTCCAACTTTTTCAAATTTAATTTTTGATGTTTCATTTTTTATAACTTCTTCAAATCTTTGCAATGTTTTTCTTGAAAAACCATAAATTGGTTTATAATATTTTGCCCAAGCATAAAATATTGCCCTATTTAATCCAAAGCTTTTTGCTTTCTCTATATTTTTTTCTTTTATTAGATAATACCTTGCGGCTTGCAACAATGCCATTATTTGAAATCTTCCAATTGAGCCAATCCTTTTTGGTTTTTCTGGTTTATCTTCTATTATTTTTTGCTCGCTTAATTTTTTTAAATATGAAAATCCTTTAGAAAGTGCAATTTTTGCAATATTATCTGATTCTCCAATTTCAAATTCTCGCCAATTTTTATTATGCTTAAAATTTTCTGGCTTGGCCCATTCCAAATCAAAATTTAAAATTTCATTTGGTTTAAAACATACGCAAACATAATCTAAAAATCTATGAAAAGATAATGGAACAGTAAAAACTCTTTGAATATCAATTTTATTCTCAACTTTTATTTCTCTTTCTTTTCCTTTAGCTTTTTCTGCTTCTTTTTGAATTTCGTTTTTGCATTCTAAAATTAAAAATTCGCAAATAGCATAAGCAATATCGAGCGGATGAAAATTTTTTAAAATTTCTTGTGAAATAGAATTTTCATTTATATGAACATGAATTCCTCTACCACTCCATTTTAAAAATATTGATTTATAAATTCCATATTTTTCTGCTTTGCTAACAATTATTTCTGCAATTTTTTTCAAAATTTCGAAATCTTCAACGCTACCATCTATATCAATTACTATACTTGTTTTTTCTATGTTGTTTAAATCTCTTAATTTTTCAGCACTTATTTCTTTATAAATATTTACTGTTGCATAAATTGTTCTAAGATTTGGATATTCGACAATTAATTTTTTAATGCAATCTTCATTTTTTAATTCTATCGGATTTTTATTTTTCCAATATCTAACTATTGTTCTAACTTTTCTCTGCAATTCAATTGCTATCCATCTATTTTTGCAATAATCTAAAATCTCATTTATAACATCTTTTCTTAAATAATGATTTTTTATCTTTGCTTCCATAATTATGAGAAAAAGGCTTTTGTTATCAAAAGATGCTAAATATTTAGTTGATGAGAATGTAAAACAAATAAATACAAAAGAAGGAGTAATAAAAATTGAAGATAAAATTGCAAAAAGTCATTTAGGATATGAATTTAGTGTTGTTGAGCCAATGTTAATAGATTATTTAGAAAAAGGATTAAAAAGAGGGCCACAAATAGTTTTGCCAAAAGATGCTGCACTAATTTTGGCTTATACTGGCATAAAACAAGGTGCAAAAATTGTTGAAGCTGGAACAGGAAGCGCATATTTATCAATATTTTTAGCTTGGTATTTAAAGCCATGCAAAATTTATAGCTATGAAAGAGAAGAAAGGTTTTATAAAATTGCAAAAGAAAACATAAAAGAAATTGGCTTAGAAGAATTTTTTGAATTAAAAAATAAAGATATTTTGAATGGAATTGAAGAAAAAGATGTTGATATGGTAATTTTGGATATGGAAGAAAGTTATAAAATAATAGAAAGTGCTTACAATGCATTAAAGCCAGGCGGATTTTTAGTAGTTATTTGCCCATATATAGAAAGCCTTGAAAGAAATGTAAAGGAAATTAAAAAATTTAACTTTGATATTAAAGTTTTAGAAAATATTGTAAGAGAGTGGAAAACAGATTACTACATTAGACCAAAAACAATTGGCTTTATGCATTCGACATTTATCATTATTGCAAGAAAAATATTATGAGAATAATTGGAATTTTTAGCAATAAAGGTGGGGTAGGAAAAACTTTTCTTTCTATAAATCTTTCTTCTGCACTAGCAATGCTTAAAAATTATGTAACATTAATAGATGCGAGCTTTGGAAATCCAAATGTTTCTATTGCATTAGGAATTTATAATCAAAATAGTATAATTGATGCAATAACTCAAAATAAAAAAATAAGAGAATGTATCTATTATTCTCCTTATGGATTTAAAATTTTGCCAGGAAGCTTAAATATTTATGATTCGATAAAAAGCTTTAACTTTGAATATTTGTTTAATTATTTTGCTGATGATTTTTTAATTATCGATACAGAATCTGGATTTGATGAAAGAAATTTAAAAATTTTAAATGCATGCAACGAAATAATTTTAGTTACATTGCCAGAATTTCCAGCAATTTTCGAAACATTAAAATTGTTAGAAATAGCAAAAAATAAAAAAATTTTGGCAATAGTTGTTAATAGAGTTAGAAATAAAAAAGAAATTGAAAAAGTGAAAAAATATTTAGAGTTCGACAATCTAATATTTTTACCAGAAGATAAAAGAGTTAGAGAAATGTATGAGAAAAAAGTTCCTTTTGTGAATTTATATCCAAATTCTATTTTATCTTGCGAAATACTAAATTTTGCATCACTTATTAGCGGAAATACGATAACTTTTAAACCTAGTTTAGAAGAAAGAATAAAGTCATTTTTTGGATTCTACAAATAACACTTCAGTTACATATTTCTTCTCTATTTTATCTCTTTTTCTTATTTTATATAAAATTTGTCTTCCTTTTTCAATCAAAGGAACTAGCATTATACCATTAAAACTTAATTGATTGTATAGTTTAATAGGAAAATCCCTTACAGCAAAGCTTACTGCTATTCTATCAAATGGTGCAAATTCTTCTAACCCTTCTAATCCATTTTTTCTAAAAATTTTGCAATATTTTATATAACCTGTTTTTTCTAAATTCTTTTTTCCAAATTCAAATACTTCTTCATCTATTTCAATTCCATATACTGTGCACTTAACAATTTCATAAGCATAAGCTAATAAAATTCCGCTTCCAAATCCTACTTCTAAAAATTTATTTCCTTCTTCTAATTCTAGCTCTTCTAAATATATTGCATGCATGTGAGGAGCTGAAATTGTTGCATCAGAAACTATTGGTAATGGCATGTCAAAATAAGCATTTTCTACATATTTTTCTAATACAAAATTTTTTCTATCAACTTTTAGAAAAGCATTTTTCACTTTTTCACTTTTTATATATCCAATTCTTTCCAAATACTTTACTAGTTCCTCTAAAGAGAACATCTAATATAATATTATATGAAAAATTTTAATCGAATTCGTTTTCATTTAACTAACAAAAATAGAAATACTTTAAATATATGAGCACGAAAATTGCAACTCTCGATATCATTAGCTTAGATGAGAAAGGTAGAGGAATAGCTCTTTATAATAATAAAAAAGTTTATGTTAACTATGCTATTCCAGGAGATAAAGTTAAAGTTAAAATAAAGCCTATATTTAAACGCGGCTTTGTTAATTACTATGAAGGGAAAATAGTTGAAATATTATCTGAAGGAGAAGGAAGAATAAAACCAAAATGCAAATATTTCGGCTTATGTGGTGGTTGTAGATTTCAAAATTGGGATTACAAATATCAGCTTAAATTTAAAAAATGGCTTATTGAGAAATATTTTTCTAAATGGAATTTGAAATGTGAAATATTAGATGTAATCCCATCTCCTAAAATTTTTTATTACAGAAATAGAATGGATTATTCAATTTCATATGATGGTAAAATTGGGCTTAAAAAGTATGGAAGTTGGAAAGAGATAGTAGATATAGAAGAGTGTTTTTTGTTATCCGAAGAAGGAAATAAAATTATAAAAATTGTTAAAGATATTATAAGTAAAAGCAATATACCTGGTTGGGACTTAATTAAACACGAAGGATTACTAAGATATCTAATTATCAGAGAAGGAAAATTTACAAAGGAAAGAATGGTTTATTTTATAGTTGGAAAAGATGATTTTAAAAAGTTAGAAGAAATTAAAAATGCTTTAATATCTGAAAATGTTGCAACAAGCATAGTATATGGAATAAATAGCTCGCCAATTGATGTTTCTTTTGCTAAAAATATTGTTTTTGCATTTGGTAATGATCATCTAAAAGAAAAAATAAATGATATAATATTTCATATCCATCCAAATGCATTTTTTCAATCTAATTCTTATTTAGCTTCACGACTTGCTGAAGAAGTTATTAAAAGAGCGAGAGATGGTTATAGAGCTTTGGATTTATATTCAGGAGTTGGATTTTTTACTTTATTTTTATCAAAAAGTTTTAAAGAAGTTATAGGAATTGAAGCTGAGGAAGAAGCCATTAAATCAGCAAATATAAATGCTAAGTTAAATGAAATATCAAATGTTAAATTTATAGCTGCTAAAGTTGAAGACATAGAAAAATTTGAAAATGTAGATGTAATTATAATAGATCCGCCAAGACAAGGAATGACTAGAAAAGCTAGGAAAGCTATTTTAAATATTAATCCAAAAAGAATAATCTATGTTTCTTGCAATCCAGAAAGCATGGCAAGAGATATATCAAAAATGAAAGGATATAAAATTTCAGAGCCAATTCAACCAATAGATATGTTTCCTCAAACTCCGCATATAGAATTGGTAGCTACTTTAGAAAGGATTTAAGTTATTTTAATCCAGTCTTTATTAATATTCTTTTAGGTCTTAATGCTTTTGATCCGCATTTTCTACATTTTACCTTTCCTTCTTTAACTTGAATTGGTAAAGCTCTAATTTTAGATTTACATTTTTTACATACAAATACATTTCTAAATAATCTTTGCTCTACAGCACTATCTAATTTTTTCATAACATTTTAGAAAATTTATATATTAAGCACTTTTCGCAATTTTTTGATTTGCACCTTTTGCAAAACAAATTTTTAACTAATTTTTTATTGCGCTACCTAATTTTTTCATAAAGTATTTTAATGAAAAAATATGTTAGATTCTTAGGAATTGACGATTCGTATTTTGAGAGAAAAAAAGAAAATTGCAAATTAGTTGGAGTAATAACAAGGGGAAATGAGCTTTTAGAAGGTGTTTTAATAAGAGAAATAAAAGTTGATGGTTTGGATTCAACAGAAAAAATCATTGATATGGTAAAAAATAGTAAATATTTTGAACAGATAAAAGTTATATTTTTAAGCGGAATAACATTTGCTGGATTTAATATTGTTAGTGTTAAGAATATATATGAAAATCTAAAAATTCCAGTAATAGTTTTTATGCGAAAATATCCAAATTTTGATAAAATATATGATGCTTTAAAAAAATATTTTAAAGATTGGAAAAAAAGAATTGAACTAATAGAACAAGCTGGAAAAATTTATGAATTTATGAATGCTTACTATCAAATTTGCGGAATTGATTTTGAAAAAGCTAAAAAAGTAATAAAAGAAAGTATAAAAGTTGGAAATGTGCCAGAATGTTTAAGAATAGCTCACTTAATAGCAAGCTCTTTAGAATTGGGCGAAAGTAAAGGAAGAGCGTAAAGCACTTAAATAAGTTAATGAAAATATATTAAATGACTTCATTTGAATATTATTTAAAAGAGTGGATAATTCCAATAGCTATTGCAATAATTTTAGTTATAGTATTTTATTCTTTCTTATCTTTTGTTTTAAAAACAAATTTTCCGCTTGTTGTTGTTGTTAGCAGATCTATGGAACATGCAGAAAATATAGATAAAAAGTATTACAAATATTTTGAAAACTTAGGTTATAATATAGCTCAAATTAATCAATTTCCAATTAAGCATGGTTTTGGTATAGGAGATGTACTAGTTATAATGAAGCAAGAGAAATATAATGTTGGAGATGTAATAGCATTTGTTCCTAAATGCCACCAAACTTTAGAATGTTTGTATGAACCTGCTTGCAAAGGAATTCCTATTGTTCATAGAATTGTAAAAATAAATGATGATAATACTTATATGACAAAAGGGGATAACAATGAAGATTTAATTAGGAAATGCTTTTCTGAAGAAAAAATAGAAAGTGATTGGATTGAAGGAAAAGTTATTTTTGTTTTACCAAAAATTGGTTTAATAAGATATTTAATATATAAAATATTAAACATATGATAAAATTCTGCCCAAAATGCAAAATATTAATGAGGCCTCAAGTGATAAAGAACGAAAAATATTTAGTTTGCCCAAAGTGCGGACATAAAGAAAAAGTAAAAGAAAAAATAATTTTAACTTCAAAATTAGAATCAAAAGACGAAACAAAAATAGGTTCTCAAGTAATGGAGAATTTACCAATTACAAAAATTACTTGCCCGAAATGTGGAAATAATGAAGCATATTATTGGTTGCAACAAACTAGATCTGCTGATGAACCACCAACAGAATTTTATAAATGTACTAAATGCGGATATCAATGGAGGTCTTATGGTTAATTTAATTTACAAAATTGGAAAATAAATAATGGTTAAACCAACTGGTCCAACAAACCCATATTTAAAAAAATTAATAATAAAAATTGAAAGAGTTAGCAAAAAGAATAAATCTAGATTTTGGGCTTATGTAGCAGAATTATTAAAAAAACCAAGAAGAAAAAGAGTTGAAGTAAATTTGTGGAAAATTTCTAAATATGCAAATGATAATGACACTATTATAGTTCCTGGTAAAGTTTTGGGTTATGGTGAGCTGACAAAAAAAGTTATAATTGCTGCATGGAAATTTTCAAAAAATGCAGAAAGAAAAATTATTAACTCTGGCTCAAAAGTAATAAGTATTGAAGAATTATTAGAAAGAAATCCAAAAGGAAGTAATGTAAAGATTATTATATAAAATATGGAAGAAAAAATAATAGATGCATCTAACAAAATTGCTGGAAGATTAGCAAGTATAGTTGCTAAAATGCTTTTAGAAGGTGAAAAAGTTGTAATTGTAAATGCTGAAAAAGCGATAATTAGCGGAAATCCACAATTTTTAAAAAAATTCTTTTTAGAAAGAAGACATAGAGGAGATCCTTATAAAGGGCCTTTCTATCCTCGCTATCCAGATCAAATTTTAAAAAGAATGATTAGAGGTATGTTACCATATAAAAAAGAAAAAGGGAGAAATGCTTTAAAAAGATTAAAAGTTTTTATTGGCATTCCAAATGAATATAAAAATGCAAAATTTTTTGAAATAAAAGTAAAAGAGGCAAAAGATTTAAGATGCAAATATATGACTTTAGGAGAAATTTCAGAATATATTGGAGCTAAAAAATTATGGTAAAAGTTCAAGAATTGGCAGAAAAATTAAAATTTGACAAGGAAGTAATTATTCATGCAGTTGGAAAAAGAAAACTTGCAAGAGCAAGAGTTTATGTTAAAAGTGGGAGCGGAAAAATAACAATTAATGGTGTTCCATTAAAATATTGGGGTACTCCAATTCTAAGATCAAGAATTCAAGAAGTTTTAGAAATAGCGAGAGCTTATTTAGGAGATGAACTAAATAAATATGATATAAAAATAATTGCTAATAGCGGCGGATTAGTTTCTCAAGCAGAAGCCATTAGAAACGGAATAGCAAGAGCTTTAAGTTATATGTTTGGAAGCGAAGTTAAAAAAATATTTGAAAACTATGATAAATACTTAATAATTTGGGATCCGAGAAGATGTGAACCACATAGAAGCAATCAAAAAGGAGCGAGCTCAGAAGGATCAAGAAGACATAAACAAAGATCAAAAAGATAATTTTGAAACCCATCTATTTCCTTTTATAAAAAATCTTAAATTTTCATTAACATCTTTAACTACTCCAATTCTTTTTGAACTTTCTATTTCAAATTTTTCTTTATTATCACAAATATAAATTTTGCTAGAAGCTTTATAAACTGGTTTAGCATGTAAACTTTTATCAATTTTTAATGCTCTTGTTAATTTTCCTGGTCCTTTTGTATCCGCTTTAAAATTTATTGGCTCTATAGCTCTAATTAATACTGCTCCTGCCTTATTTTTCTCGTGTGCAACAACATTTAAAAGCCAGTTTGCATGGACCATGTAAATTAAAGTCAAACCGACTTCTCCGTATAATGCGTCAACAACATATTTTGGAAACCCTATGGAAGCTCTAGAAGCAGGATCTTCTTTTCCAAAATATGCTTCTGTCTCAACTATTTTTCCAATTAATTTTTTTCCATTTATTTTTCTTACCAAAAATTTTCCTAGTAATTTAATTGCAACTTCTTTTGGATTTCGCTCATAAAAACTCTTTGCTAATATTTTTAACTTTCTCATAATGTTCTAGAGTAGAAACTTTATTTTAAAATTAGTTAAAAAAGTATAAATCGATGACAATGATTAACATTAAAAATTATAAATGCAAGAAAGAGTTAAACAAAGTTTATAAAATTTTGAAAAATTTTAGATAGTAGAAAGTAATAAGTTAAGTAACAAAAAATTTGATAAATAATAATTAAAAATATTAATAATGATTTTTCCAATAAGATGCTTCACATGCGGAAAAATAATT
>JAGDWU010000024.1 GCA_023256115.1 Candidatus Aenigmatarchaeota archaeon
ATTTAATATTCTACTATCTACTCCAATTAATTCCAAAATTATATGTTTCCCTATCCTCATCTTCCATAATTAAATTTTTAGCAACTCACTTAAAAATTTATCCCTTCTTTCTTTATTTCTTCTTAACTTTTGATTTGCAACTTCTATTAATTTTTTTAAATAGTTTTCATCCATATTTTCAAAAAGAGGAACTTGTAGATAATCCAAACCATTTACTTCTACAACAATTTTTTCTTTTTTCATTGAAATTATTCCGCTATGTTTTAATCCATGCTTTCTACAAAGCTTTAAAATTTTAATTGCATCTTTTAAATTTTTACATACAATATGCAAAATTAAAGGCTCTTGCTTTAAAAAATATTTATTGTTAAAATCAAGTTTTTTATAAATTTCTATAAATTCTTCAAAGCTTATTTCTCTATGCCATTTAGCAACTATTTTGCTTTCTCCTTTTTTTCCTTTGTCTAATAAAATTATTATTCTACCAGCGCAGCTAGATGTTGTATAGTAGTTTTCTTTTTTATTAAACTCTTTTAAGAATTCTATCAATTCTTCATCAACTCTTCCTTCTTTTAAATGTTTTTCAAAATTTTCAAGTGCTTTCTTTTTATTTTCTTCAAACATAATTTATGATTGAAAGAACGCTAGTTTTAATTAAACCAGATGCAGTAAGAAGAAATTTAATAGGAGAAATAATAAGTAGATTTGAGAAAGTAGGTTTAAAAATTGTTGGTTTAAAAATGGTTAAGCTTAGTAAAGAAGAAGCGATGAAATTTTATCCTAGTAGCGAGGAATGGTTAAAAAATGTTGGAAAGAAATCATATGAAACTTATGTTAAGCTAGGAATAGATATAAAAAAAGAGTTTGGAACTGATGATTTAGTTGAAATAGGCAAAAAAATTAAAGAGTGGTTAGCCGAATTTATGTCTAGTGATAGAATTGTAGCAATAGTATTAAAAGGCCCCAATGCAATTAGTGTTGTAAGAAAAATAGTTGGTCCAACAAAGCCAATTGAAGCACAGCCGGGAACAATAAGAGGAGATTATTCTTTTGATAGCCCAGAAATTGCAAACGCAGAAAAAAGAGCTTTATTTAATGTTGTTCATGCCAGCGATTCAAAAGAAGAGGCAGAAAGAGAAATAAAATTTTTCTTTAAAGAAAACGAAATTTTTGATTGAGCATGCCAAATGTAAAAATATTTTTTCTTTTTTTGCTAGGTTTTTTTTCTTTAGTTACTTTAATTGTTATTTATCATTCAAAATTTAAATTAGAAGAAAATAAAATAATAACGTTGAGCGGGCAAAAGCTTTTAATTGTTAATAAAATAAAATCTTTAGCGGAAGAATGTTTAAATAAAAATAAAAATTCAAAAAATGATAAAATATGTTTTGAAATAAATGTAAATAGCGATGAAGAAATAAAGGCTTCTGATTTAGAAGGTTTAGCAGAAGAAGATTTAGGAAAAAATTTTAAAGCTTATATAATTTACTCTGCAGAAAATAGAGTAAAAATAAAGAAAATAGAAGAATTAATAGAATGATTGAAGAATTTTTTAAAATTTTAATAGTTGTTGTAATAATAACTGTAATGATTACAATATTTTTTAATTTAGTTAAAAGTTGGAAAGAAAATGAAAGCCAAGCAAAAGTTTTTAAAAGTTTTGAAAGCTTAGCAAATTTAGTTAATAATTTATGTTTTTCTTATCCTGGAAATGAAAGAATTGAAAAAATTTTTATCAATGAAAAAACAATTGCAATTTTTGCTTCAAACGAATATAAAGAATATGATGAAAATTTATTGAAACAAAAAGTTAAAAATTCTGAGCTAAGCTTTGGAAATTTTATTTGTTTGAAATATAAAGATAAGAGAATAAAATGTATAGAACTTGCATGCAATTTAAATATGAGTTATATTGGTTATAAAGAAGAGGTAAGATATTTTTTTAGTCTATGGATTAAAGAAGCAGAGGTTAAAGTAAAAGTAAGAAAAGAAGAGAATTTCGTGAATATAGTTTAAATTATATCTAATCGATATACTGTGTAATTAGAAGATACGAAAAACCAAAATATCCCCTCAATCCCATCAACTCTTATTAATGCGCCATATCCTAAATTTGGATTGTAATATTTTCTAATAATTTCAATATGAGAATATGAAATATTTTTTTCTTCTAGATATTTTTTCAAGCTTTCTATAGCAATAGATTCGTTAAATTCTACTTCAAATTTTCTTAATTCACATTTTTTTGTTTCTGGATTACAATAAAAGTTTGGATCTTTACATGGACAATCTATGCAACAATTAAATTCATGTTCACCCAATTCGCACTTTAAATTTCCGCATGTAGTTTTTACGCATTTCTTTTCTTTTTCGTCGCAATATTCATTTTCTTTGCACTTACAATCAATGGGACAAACCCAACAATTCTCATTTTGATTGCATATTCCATCTCCGCAATATCCTATTTTTTCCTTTTCTTTAAAGTGTTTAGTCAAGAAAGAAAATAATAAGAAAAAAATTACTAGTAATATCAAGAAAATAAAAATATGATTTACAAGCTTTACCATGCTTTTTTAAGTTTAATTGTTGGATCGCCATAGAAATGATTGTTCAAAACATGATAAATTATAAATTCATTTGTTGGATCAATCATAAAATATTCTTTTTTTCCCTCATAGTAAATTTCTCCAAGAGTTTTCGAAACTTTCTTATTAATATCTCTCATAATTAGCGTATACAACGTTCCTATGCGATAATCACATCCAGGAATTGCACATACATCAGGATAAGGACCTAATCTACCATAGTTAAGGTCTGTACTTGCAATATAAATTAATCCTCCCTGCTTTAAAAATGTCATGACAAAAGAATTTTCTGTTGTATCTTTTAATCTTAAATGTCCCCCGCCACATGCCATAGAAAACCAAACTGAATTTTTAACATTTATACCTAAAAGATCTGTTGGCCTACTATTTATACAACCTCCATGTAAAAAATCATATGGCATTGCTCCTGGTCCATGGGTTAGGATCATAACAAAATTCTTATTATTCAAATCTTGCCAATAAATACAACCACAATAATTTCCGCAAGGATGAGCATATTGTGGAAAAACTGAATAACAAAAACACTTTCCAGAGCAATAATCTTTATTATCATATCCACCACAACCCATTATTGGAGAAATAAATGAATTAAGTTCAACTTCACCATTCTTATGAGCTGCAATAAAAGAGGAAAAAGCATTTAGTAAGACTTCAATATCTCCTTTATTTGGATCAGGAACTCTTGCTATTATAATATCTGGAAAATTGTCATCATTGAAATCAACATATTTTGAATCACTAAACATTAATCCTGATGCTTCACTTTTGTCTACACTTGGACAACATGAAACACCTGGCTGAGGAAATCTATCAAACCCACCAACTATAATAACATATTTTACATTGAATTTTTTTATTATCTCATAAAGAATTTGTTTTGTTTGACCCCAATCTTTTACATCTGTTACTTTCTTACTTGCATATTTTAAAACTTCATCTTGGTCTAAAAACAAGAAAACTCCATTTAAATTGTCATAATCTCTCAAAACATCTATAAATTCATTTATTTTATTTATTAGCTTATTAATATCATCTTGTGAATAAACTTTTTCCATTGTAGATTTAAAAGAAACAATTAAAACATTTATTTCTAAACTACATTCTTTTTCAAATTCCTCTTTATTCATGCACCTTGGCTCACCGGTTTTTGGTTTGTCACACCAATAAGATTTATCTTTTGGACAGCATCTATTCTCTTGAATTTTTGTACATATTAAATCATTTTTACATTCTTCGTCGCAAGAACATTTTTCGCCTTCACTTTTTGTTTTTCCTTCTGTAGAGCAATCAATAGAATTACAAACGCTTTCACCTATATTTTTATTACAATAATTATCTCCAACGCAAATTGGATTTGGTCCATAACAATCTGGGCAATCAAGTTTACACTCTAAATAATTACACTCTCCATTAAAATCACAAAAGCTTTTACATTCTTCAGAAATTGAAATTTCGTTACCAATTTTTTGAATGCAAAGCTTTTTTACATTGAAAAGTTCTGTATTGCTAACATTTTGACTTATAAAATAAAGTGATTCTTTATCATCTTTCCAAATTTTTATAGTACCATTTTCAATTTTTACATTTCTTGCTTGTGAAAACTCAAAAATGTAATAATTAACTTTTATTTTTTCACTTCCCAAAGTATTTAAAACAGATATAAAACCTTCGTTTTCTCTTTTAAATGCTAATAGATCTTGTTGTTGTTTATTTTTTATTAAAAGAGAGGTTAGTGCTAATAAAAGCATAAGCGAAATTATCATCACTGAAACAAAAATAAATAAATTTTCCATAAATCATTTTTATGAACATAAAATTTTTTCTTGCAATTTTTTTTCTTGCAATTCTATTTTCTTTGTTTTTATTAATTTCAAAAAAATTCTTATTTTTTCATACAAAAGAAAGTTTTGAAATAAAAATTTTACAATTGTTTCAAAATATTGTAGATAATTTTAAATCATATTTGAGAATCGCACTAACTTATTCAATTGATAGAGTAATAGACATATCAGCAAAAAAAGGTGGATTAATAACAAAAGAGCCTCAAGTTTGGTATTGGATTTATTGCGGTCCTAATATTCCCTCTTTCGAAAAAATAAAAAGGTGCGGCGAGCTTAACTTGAATTATTCACTTAATATTTACATAAGCAACTATAAAATTGAACTCCCGCTTTCTTTATCAACTCAAAATGTTACTGATTGTTTATTCAATTTGACTGAAGCAGATGTGGAAAAAGGTTTTCATGATGAAGGATATTATTTTGTTCAGTGTGGCAATACATCAATTAAAATTGAAATTAAAGATAAACTATCATCAATAGAAAACATTGGAGAAATTAAGGAATTTCTAATGAATAATAGATTTTGGTATATTTATAGGAAAGTAAAAGAGTGGGCATTAGAAGAAGGCAGCAAGTTTGCTTCATGTATTTGTGAGTGTACTCCAGAAGGTTGTCATGGCTTTCAGCAACCTTGTGAATGCGTAGAAAAATGTGCAGAAAAAGCTTTTAATGCATTAAAACAAAAATTTAAAGATGATAAATATATAAGCTGTGATATGTCTGAAATTTATTCGGAATGTAGTAGAGGAGATTTGTGTCATCAATGCAATGTTACTGGTAATTGCATTAATGAACCGAGTTGTGAAATATGCAAACCTCCAAGTGAATGTTATTTTTGGGAAGACTTTAAACGTATACCAAAAAAAAATTTAGAATGTGCTATATTAAGACAAGCAAGTTCAACATGTAAAAAATTGGAGTGCAAATGGTATTGGGGAAGAGCAGGCGGAAATTTTGTAATAAGTTGTTTAGATAATAAATATTTTATTTCTCAATTTGGGTCTCCTCAACCATTGGAATTTAATGTTGGTCTATTCTGTGCATTAAAATCTTGTGTCTGCCTTTCTTCTTCTTGCAAAGAATATTGCTAGTATTTTTGAATACATATTATGAAAGAATTATTAATAAAGTTAATCTCCTTAGTTTTAATATTTTTTATTATCGTTTATTCATTATATCTATATTCAAAATCTCAGACTAGTTTAATAGAGGAAAGTAAAAAGTTATTATTTGAAAGAGAAGTGAATAATGTTTTAAATAAAGTGCTTCAATGTTTAGAAGCTAATGAAACATATGAAGGATTAACAGTTATTTCTTATTCAAAATTAAAAGAATATAAAGATTTAGAAATAGAACCTAAATGTGCAAAAGCATTTGGAATTGATTATTATGTAGAAATAGAGCAAAAAAACATTACATTATCTTCTTATTCAGGCTTTGGAGCTTTTTGCGGTTTTGCTTGGATACTTGATACTAATGGTTTCGCTTCAAGAGTTGCAGCTAGCGGAATCGAGCTTGGAAGACATTATACAGCACCAAATGGAATTGGAACTAATCCTTCTAGAACTGCTGTAGATAAATATGGAAATGTTTGGATTGGAAATAGAGGTAGTAACTTATTAATAAAAATAGGTTTGTATGAAAATAATCAATGTAAAGGACATAGAACTTCAAAGGATTTAAATAGAAATGGAAAAATAGAAAATTTTGAAATGGTAGATTTTAATGAAGATGATTGTATTCTTGAAAAAATTTATCTTGAAGGCGGAAGAAATGTAAGAGCAGTTTGTGCAGATTTAGAAGGCAACATTTATGCTGGGTTATGGGAAGGTAAAAAATTTTATAAAATTAATGGAACAACAGGAAAAATAATAAAGGAATGGGATTTACCTTCTAATCCTTATGGTTGTGTAGCAGATAAAAACAATAAAATATGGATATCAACTATAAACAATGGTCCTATATTAGTTATTGAAAATGATAATATAGTTTATCCAGAACCATCTAACATACTTACATATGGCATTTGGAGATGTTATAATGAAGATTGTGTAGTTTTTACTGGTTGGGATTCAGGAAATGTTTATAAATTTAATACAACAACTAAAAAATTAATTTGGGAGAAATATATTGGCGGGGCTTTGAGAGGAATAGTTGTAGACAAGGAAGAAAATATTTATGTTGTTGATTCGAATGGAAGAATAATAAAGCTTGATAAAAATGGTAATATAATAAAAACTATTAGCGGTATTTGTGGAACTCCTACTGGTGCTTCAATAGATGCTTGCAATAATATTTGGATAACTTGTTTTGATGGAAATGTTATATTGGTTGATGAGGATCTTAGAATTAAAAACAAGTTTAAAATTCCAGGAACTCATTATCAATATAGCGATTTTACAGGATATTTAACGCATGCAGATATAAAAATAGGATTTCCAGAGAAAAAAATAGAAACAGAAGAGTTCAAAATTTCTTTTGGTATTAGAAACATTACGGAAATAGCGGAAAAAGCTCCTAGAATAGTAAAATATAAAACTACTATTTCCATACCAATAGTAATAAAATATAATGAAACTGTTAAAAATTTTGGCGAACTAAGATTGTTTGCAATAACTGGAGAATTACAAGAGCTAAAAGATTTTATTGAAGAGTTTTGTTCAAAAGATATAACATCTGCATCTAAACGTTTTTATTTAACTTACGATTACAAAATAAAAGAAGGTAACAAAATATGTTTAGATGAGTATTGTTGGTTTATAGATTGTTCATATGAAGTAGAAGAAAAAGATATAAAAATGGGAGAAAAAGTTATAAAATTAGTTAAAAAAGGAGATGAGATTGAAATTTCTGAATAAAAAATTTATATTTTTCGCTATTATTTTAATTTCAATTTTCCTTGTTGTTTTATATTTTAAATACTTCAAAAAAGAGAAATTAAAAGAAGAATGTGAAGAAAATTATTATTGTAAGAAGTTGGAAGTTTTAAAAAATTTAGATAAAATAGATTGTAGAGAGGAAGAATTTTATTGTAAAGAAATTTATGCTGAAAAAAGAAAAGACATAACTTTATGCCAAACATATATTTGTAAAATAAAAAATTTGCTTTTTTCAAATTTATATGAATGTAAAAATGCTTTTAGTGAAGGCACTGAAATTTCTTTAATTTGCGATGCAATTTATTATAAAAACATTTCACTTTGCTATTTAATTCAATATGAAAATTTTAGAGAGGTTTGTCTTTCTAACTTTATTAAAATAAATTGTAGTAGTGATGATTGTTTTTTGTTTCAAGCAATTAAATATAACGATATTGAGAGCTGTAAAAAAATAAGAAGCGAAGAGTTAATGTATGATTGTATTTATTATTTGAACCCAAATTATAATTGCAATAAAGAAATTTGCAAAATTTTATCCGAATACTATAAAAGTCAGATTTCCAATATTTAAGTTTGGCAATGGAATTCTTGTTACGATCACAAACTTTTGAGTTTGCTCTAATGGTTTTTCTCCATATTCACAAAAATTATTATCAAAACTTAATTTTAAATACCATTTATTTGCTTTAATTGTTTGATTTATTAAATTTAACGCATCTATAGCTCCTAATTCATAGCCATAATAAACTGTTCTATTATCAAAACCGCTTAAACAAGCATCTATTAATGTTTGTAAATAATATTTCGAAAATATTGGCAATTTTAGAAAGTATAAATTATTCACTTCTTTAAATAAAGTATCTTCAATTAAAATTGTTTCTTTTATTTTTCTCTCTTTCTCAATGTCTTTACCAAATTCAACATAAGAAAAAGTTATTATCAAAGCTGAAATTAAAATTGCAATTCCTAAAAGAATAAAGTCTTCCATTAATTAATTTATGAACATAAAAAACAAAAATTTACTTATTTTTTCTGCATTGCTATTAATTGTTTTTACGCTTATTTTTCTTTCAAAATTTTTAAAGTTTAAAGCTTATTCAAATAATACTTCAACAATTTATTTAATCTATTCACCAACTTGTCCACATTGTCATCATCTAAAAGAATTTCTTAAAACTAAAAGTTTAACTAATGTTAGCATAATTGAATCAACAGACGCTATGAAAGCTTATTACTGTTTAAAGGAAAAAAATTTTGACTGGAACTTTGGAGTTCCAATACTTTTTGCTTATTCAAATGGTAAATTGATAGTAATACAAGGATATCCTTCATCTTTGCAAGATGTAAATGGTTATTTTGGTGGGAAAGATGTTGAAGAAAAATATTGCAAAGATATGAATGGAAAACCGGTTTATGATGAGAACAAAAATTATCTTTATTGTGTTATGAATAATATAATTCTGGGAAACAAATATTCTGTAGAATATTTAATTGATCTTTGCGAAAAAAATTTTTGCGAAAAGTTTTGCTCATTATAATCATAAAATGGATATTAAAGATTTAAAGCTTAATGATGGAAAATTTTTAGTAAAATTAGCTAGAGAAAGTGTTAGAACTTTTTTTGAAAATAGCGAACCAAAAATAGAAAATGTTCCAAATATTTTAAATGAAAAATTTGGAGCATTTGTTACTATTAAAAAGAATAATGAATTAAGAGGCTGTATTGGTTATCCATTTCCAATAAAACCATTATATGTAGCTATTATTGAGCTAGCTAGAGAAGCAGCATTTAATGATCCAAGATTTTTACCTTTAAGAAAAAACGAATTAAATGAGGTAATATTTGAAGTAAGTGTATTATCAAAATTTGAGCTAATAAAAGTTAAAAATGTAGAAGAATATATTGAAAAATTCAATATTGGAGAAGGATTATATTTAGAAACTACTTTTGCTTCAGCTTTGCTATTGCCGCAGGTTGCAATCGAATACAATTTAAATAAAAAAGAATTTTTGGAAGCTTTATGTTTAAAAGCTGGGCTTGAAAAAAATGCTTGGAAAAATAGAGAAATAAAAATTTATAAATTTAGAGCTCGAATTTTTGCCGAAAAAGAGCCTAATGGAGAAATAATTGAAATTACGTTCTAAATTCTGTAATAATTTCTTTAACTTTTTTCTCTAAAATTTTTTTAATATCGTTAACAAATTCTTGCGAACCAGCAATGTATGCAATATAATTTTCCAAATCTTCTACATATTTTTTAATCATATTTTCATCAATTCTTCCAATTTCATATTTCCAATCTTTTGGTTTTTCTCTAGTTAAAGTAAAAATTACTTTTAAATTTTCATTTTCAAGATTTTTTAATTCTTCGTAGAAAGCTATTTCGTTTAGTGTTCTATTTGAATAAAACAGAATTATTTTTGAGTTAATCTTATTTTCTTTAGCATAGAGAATCATGCTTCTAAATGGAGCGATTGCAATTCCGCCAGCAAACATTAGTATTTTAGGATATGGTTTAAAAATCATGTTTCCAAAAGGTCCAATAATTTCAAATTTTTCTCCTATTTCACTTTCCAATAAATTTTTCTTAAATGCGGATAAACTTTCTCTTACCCTTGTTACAATAAATAGATAATCCTCGTTTGGGCTGCTAGCTATTGAAAGAGGTCTAACATTTCCTTTTTCATCTTTATATCTTTCATTTAAAATCTTTAAGCTAACCCATTGCCCGGGCAAGAAATTAAAATTTTTAGGTTTCTCAAAATAAAAACCATAAGTATTTTCACAAATTTTTTCTTTTTTTAATAATTTTACAATAAATTTCATTAACCTTGTGGTTTATATTCTTTTAGAACTTCCTTTTCTTCTTCTTTTGTTTCCTCCTTTTTGATTTCTTCCTCTTTTTTTTCAATTTTTTCTTCAACATAAAAGTGCTTCATCAAGCCTTTTATGTTTTCATCTATTTTTGTTAAACTTTCTAGAATTTTATCTTCTAATTTATTCTTTATGTTTTCTACTTTTTTTAAATTTTCGTAATATTTTTTTATTTTTTCAATTTCGAATTTTATTTCTGTAATGCTTTTTATTACTTCATCATATTTTTCAACTTTTATAAAAACAGGATATTTTGCCATAAAATATAAATTTTAAAAAATATAATTATGATTCCTCCAGGTCCAAAGGATAAAGTTCCAGAAGAGCTTTATGTATTAATAGAAATAAGTAAAGGCACAAAATTGAAATACGAATTTGATAAAGAATTGAATATTCTAGTTTTAGATAGAGTATTATATACTAGCATGGTTTACCCTTTCAACTATGGTTTTGTTCCAAGCACTTTGTGCGATGATGGAGATCCGCTAGATTGCTTAGTAATATGTCATTATCAATTACAACCAGGCACTATAGTAAAAGTTAGGCCAATTGGATTGCTAGAAATGGAAGATGAAGAAGGAAAAGACGAAAAACTAATTGCTGTTCCGACAAAAAAAGTTGATCCGCAATATGCAGATATTAATGATATAAATGATTTGCCAGAAGCTTTAAAAAATGAAATAAAACATTTTTTTGAACATTATAAAGAATTAGAACCAGGAAAATGGGTTAAAATAAAGGATTGGAAAAATAAGGAATACGCTTTAGAATTTGTCAAAAAGGCTATAGAGAATTTTAAAAAATCTAAATAGTTTTAATGTAACCTTGAATTGTTAAATTCTCAACCGGTTTACTTCGTATCAACATCTAGCAGTTGCTATAACAGCCAATTTCTTTAACTTCTCATTAATGTTTCTATACAATAAGTTTAAGTATGTTTGTTCTCTCTATCTTCTTTTACTCACTGTTACATTTATATATCTATGTTCGTTTGTTATCACACCAATGCTAATTCCCTAATATTTTAAAGTATTCAGAATTTGAAAGTATCTAATTTCCGAAATA
>JAGDWU010000043.1:0-967 GCA_023256115.1 Candidatus Aenigmatarchaeota archaeon
GTAAAGAAGACAAACAATCGCTAAGAGTTTTTAAGTTAGTGGCTTCTTCTTTAATTTTTTCGTTTAAATTTCTTATATTTTCTTCGTTTTCTTTCTTCAAGATTTCTATATCGTTTTTTAATTTATCCAAAAAATCTGAAAGCTTACTTAAATCATTCTTAGTTTGGTTAAATTCGTTAATAATATTTTTTAAATTTTCTCTTAAGCTTTTATGCTCTTCCAATTTAACATTCAAAGTATTTAGCCTTTCCTCAAATTTATTAGCTTTATTGGAAATATCATTAATTCTTTTTTCGCTTGAATCAAGCCTTTCATTTATTTTTAGAATTTCAGTATTTAAAACGCTAAAATTTTTTTCACTTTCTCTCTTTAAAGATAATAATCTATCTTCAATATTAGAAATATTATTTTGAACTTTAGAAGAAATGTGTGAAATAGAGATTAATAATTCGTTTATTTTCTCTTCTGAATACTTTGTTATTTTTTCTATATTTTCATTAATATATGTTTTAAGCTTTTCGATTTCATCTTTAATAATTTTTATTTCTTCGTCTAATTTTTCTATTATACTTTTTCTAGCATTTATTTCATTTTTTAATTCTTTAGATTCAGCACCATATGCGTTTAAAAAGTTATAAAAATCCTTTTTTAGAGTTTCGACTTCAGTTAGAAGACTATTTAACTTATTTTTTGTACTTTCACTTTCCCTCTCTATACTTTCTCTAATTTTATTTTCTATGATTATTTTAATCTTAGTTACTTCATTTTCAAAATTTTGATAAATTTTATCAATTTCTTCTTTTATTTTATTTTGAAAATTATTAAACTCGCTTTCAAAAGTATTAAATTTTTGTACTAGCTCTGAAATTTCCTTTTCCTTAGCTTTTATGTAATTTGATATTTTATCAATTTCCTCTTTAATTTTAATCGAATAATTTTTTAAACTTTCTTCTAGTTCAAATGTTCT
>JAGDWU010000043.1:977-10967 GCA_023256115.1 Candidatus Aenigmatarchaeota archaeon
AATCTCAACTATATCTTTAACATTTTTGTGAATTAATTCTTCAAAATTTTTTAAATTTCCTATTAATGGTTTTAAACTATCAATTTCTGTTATTTTTTCTTTGCATATTTTCTCTAAATTTTCAATAGATTTTATCCTTTCTGTTAGCAATATTATTTTTTCTTCTATATTACGAACCTTGTTTTCTATAATTTTCCTTTGTTTTATTTTTTCTTCTAATATTTTTTCCCAATTAAGTTCTGTTTTCTCTCTATTTTCTTTTACATTTTTTTCTTCTCTTTTCTCTTTTTTAAATATGTTAAATATCATATCAGTTCAACAATTTTTTTCAATGATATTTCTATTTTGTCAATTCTTTCTTCTAAATTTTTAAATGCTTCTGTAGCTTTATACATTTTGTTAATTTCATCTTTCATCTTTTCTAGTTCGGAGTTTATCTGATTAATTTTTTCCTCGTTTTTTAAATCCATCTCCTTTAGCAAATCGCTCAACTCACCTTTTGTAAATTGGCCAATGTTATTAATTCTTTGCATTAGCTCTTCGATCTCAACTCTCCAATGATTTACAAAAGTATTCAATTCGTTCTTTAGATTATTAACATCATTTTCTAAACTTGCAAACTTTTCTTCTAGCGTTTTAATTTTGTTTTCAAAATTCACTAAGCTTTTTGTTATTTCATTTATAGATTTAGAAATTTTATCAATATCTAATTTCTCTATTTTATCAATAATTTCAATAACTTTTTCGCTTGCTTGGATTATAAGCTCTTCCTTATTCATAAATTACTAAGGAAGATAATACAGTTTTTTCTTCCCCTCATATTTGCTTTTTACAATTCCGCTCTGCTCCATTTCAACTAAGTATTCAACTACTCTAGTTCTAGATAGGCCAATAATTTTTGCTATATCTTGAGCGCTTAAAAATGGATTTCTTTTTAAAATTGTTTTAATTAATTCTTTTGTTCTTTCTGAGAGGGGCATTGGTAATTCTTCGACTTTTAACTTAGATTTTATTAGCTCAAGTTCTGTTTTTAGTTCTTGTACCATTCTTTCTATAGAAGTAATTTTCTCCATTAATCTGGACAATAAAGCATAAGTATTATCCATTTTCTGATTTAAAAATGTAATTGCAAGCAATTCACTATCTTTGCTTTTCTTTTCAAATATCATAACTATATTTGTCGATTTTTTTGAGTTTTTTCGACATATGGCATAATTATTATTTTTTTTAATAATTGTTAAGCAACTTTTCTGTGTATAAATTAATAAAAAACTTACTAAGTCGACATTCCAAAATTTAAATTAAAATTTTGAGTAAAACTGAAAAGAAAAGAATATGATAATTTGATTTTTTAACTACATTATGAAGCTTCAAGTTTCGTTGGAATACATTTTGGTAACATCATTCTTTATTTCTATAGTTCTCTCAGCTTTTGTTTTTTTATATCATCAATATTATTCTTCGCAATCTGAATATTATAGTGCAGTAATCGAAAAAAATATAAAAGAAATTTCTGATTTGGCAGAAATAATATATATTCAAGGGCAACCAGCAAAAATTACTTTAGAGTTAAATTTTCCAAAACTAACAAAAATAAAATGTGAAAATGATACTATATATTACGAATATGAAAATGTAAAAAATTTCATTAAAGGTAATTATATTGCTGTTTGCAATTTAAACTTAGTTGCAATTCAAAAAATTATAATAGAATCGAAAGAGAATTATGTTGAAATTAAAATTTAAATTACAAGCAACATTTGAAGCTTTGTTAATAATAACATTTTTATCAACATTTTTTATTTTAGTTTTTTACTCTTTTTTAGAATACAAAAGAGAAATTGAAAAAAATTATGAAGATCAAGCTTACTATGATTTATGCTATAAAATTTCGGATTATTTTTCATTTATAAGTAAATTAAATAGTAATTTAACCGATTCTTTAATTTTAGATTTAGATTCTAAAATTGAAATTAAAAATTATACTGTTAATATAATTACAAAAAATAAAAATTATACTTGCAGCACTTCAATAGAAAAAATAAACGGAATATTAGCTAAAGGGAAAAATAAAATTATAAAAATAAATAATGAAATTTATGTTTCTTAAATCTCAAATAAGCTTATTTGAATTTTTAATTGTTTCTGTTGTCGCTTTAATATTACTTATTTTCACTTTTTTAATTCAAATTCAAAAAGAAAAGGAAATTTACAATACTTTTATAATTTATTCAATTCAAAACAATTTAAACAAAATATCAACATTTTTAAATTTTGAAGGGATTCCAAAATATTGGAGTTGTGAAAATTTTACTAGAATCGGTTTTTTAAATGATGAATATTTAAATTTAACAAAATTATCATTTTTAAATTCTTGCTATGAAAAAATTAGAATAAGAGAAGAAATTGAAAATGAATTTTGTATTAGTTTAACTTCTTTTCAAATAAATTATTCATATGGAAATTGCAATTTTTCTGAAGCAACAATAATTATGAATCAAAAAAGAATAGTCCCTTTAAAAATTAATTTTTCTGAAGCAGCAATAGTAAAAATAATTGTTTGGAAAAAATGAAATCTATTGCAATAACTATTGATTTAATATTGGTTTTTATTGTTTTTCTTATTTTTTTGAACATTTTTTATATTTATTTTTCTCCACCATTAAAAATTAGCGAATATATTAAAGAACAAAGAACCGCACAAGACATTTTAATTTCCTTAGATAAAGTTAAAACTTATGAAATAAGAAATGCTCAAGAAATATTAGACTTGTGCAAACAAAAATTAAAACAAGAAGAAGAAATTTATTTTGAAGAGTTATTAAATAAAAGTGTATTAGAAACTTTTATTACATTATATGCTTCAAATTGTGTTGAAGAATCAAAAATGATAATAAAAAATTTTACTATTTTTGATGGTTTTGATATTATTATTAGCAATGCAACACATTCAGAATCTTTATTTAATAAATCGCTAAAAAATTTTACAGTTGCTTCAAGAAGCTTTGTTTCTGGTTTTGAGCTTGGAAAACCTGTTAGAGGATATGTTGCAAGGGCTTGGTTAAGTAGCTATAAAAAGAATACAACTCTTATTTACCATGTTTTACCAAGTGGCTCTGGTTGGAAGCAAATTGGAATACCAAATATTGGAGTTGTTGGCGGACCACTTGAACTTAAAAAAATATTTGAAATTCCACAAGGAGAAATTTTGAATGGAATTCTTTATGTTTCATTACATGTTGGAAATATTCAAACCGAAACTGCATTATTTCAAGAAATTTCAATTAATGGAGTAAACATAAGAAATAAAGTTTTAGATAATTTGGTTTATTCACAATGCATTGGAACAACAGAAATTAATTGTGCTATTTATAGCATAGTTAATATAACAGATTTACTAAGAAACGGGAAAAATGAGCTATATATAAAAATTGGAGCTCCTCAAGATTATCATTCGCACACTCATCCTGGGTTTAAAATAAGTGTTGAAATGAAAATTCCTGAAAGATTTCATTTTTATAACAAAACATTTTTAAAAAGAATTTATTTTGATAATGTAACAGGAAGAAGCGGAGTTTGGACAACATTATCTTTTTACATTCCAGAAAATGCAAACTTTTATAATGCATCATTAAATCTAAAATTATTAAATGTCGAAGACACATTTTATTATACTTTAAACACTTCTGACATTTTAATATTTCTAAATTCAGAAAATCCAATTTTTAAAGATGGTTCTGATGATTTTAGTCAATCTTATCCTTTTCCCTATTGTAAAAGCTATAGATATTTTTATTGCGTTCGAGATATAAAAGCAACAAAAGATATTGAATTAAAATTAAATTTAACAAATTATACAAAAAAAGGGTCAAATGTTTTATCAATATACGTTAATAGCTTTGGAGATTATCATTTTGGTAAAGATTATGCTCAAATTTTTAGCGATTTCCAAAACTTTTCATATGTTGAGGTTTATTATACAATTGATAAACCTTTATTAGATTATGGCGAAATCGAAATTGCAAAAGAAGAATTTTTTGGTAGAAAATTAGCTGAAAATCCAAAAAATTATACATTTTTTGCCAATAAGAGTTATGTAGAAACATTTGTTAATGTTGCGCAAGGTTTTAGTGCATTAATTAATGCAACGCTTAAAAACATATTTTCAACAACATTTTTTATTTCTCCTTCACTAAGAGCAACTCCAAATCAAATTTATTTACCTGTTAGTTTAATTTTGGAAAAAATGAATAATACAATAATACTAACAGATTTTCAACCTAGCGGAATAATAAGTCCATATAATTACTTTTTAAATTACACAACATTTGAATATCATTATAAAGTTAAAGGAATTGTTGGTTATGGAAAAGTTTTTGAAAATTTAGAAGATGCAATTAATGATGCGATAAATAGATTATTAGCTCAAGTCGGAAATGATGTAATTGGAGAAATAGAAATAGATTCAAAAAGCGTTTATGGGTTAAGATGGTTATTTGGACCAATTGAAATTAAAATAGTAATATGAAAGCATTTACATTTTCTTTAATATTTTTAGTTTTAATTTCCATGATATTTTTACTTTTATATTTTTCTCATCAATTCGAATTTTCTTATGTTGAAGAAAAAAGAAAACAATTTGAAATATTAGAATTGGAAAGATTTTTAAATTTTGTTAGGAGCGATTTTGAAAACTTTTTAGAAATTTCTATTGCAAGAGCATTATCATCTATTATAAGTTATGAAATTGAAAATGGAAAATTTATAGATGATGTAAATTTGAGAATTAATGAATTGTTTTTTAACGCATCTTTATTTTCAAATTCTTCAAGCTTAATGCAAGATTCAAATTTTAATTATTATTTAAAAAGAATTAATTTGGTTTATCCTAAGATAAATGTAAAAATTAATAGCTCAAATATAACATTAAAACATTTTGATTCTTTTACAATAATAATTTTAATAAACATTTCTATTCAAGTTGAGAGAGACGAAACTTCTTTACAAAAATATTTTGAAATAAAGAAAAAGTTAAAAATAATAGGATTTGAAGATCCTTGGTATGTAATTAATACTTTTGGAAAAGCTTCAAATCAAATTTTATTTTATCCTTATCTTATTAATAATTTTACAAAGTTAATTTTAATTGGCAATGGTAATGGAAGTGTAATAATTGGGAAATCTTTTGTTAGCAATGATGCAAATCAAATTATTAATTTAGCAAATAAAAACGAATATATTTTAGTAACAAATTCAACTAGAAACATTCAAAGTGTTGTAAACAATTTTAAAGGATTAATTTTAAATTATCAACCTGAAATAAACGTAAATGTTCCTTATTTAATTAATTCGAGCGCAACAACACTCGTTCCAAACAATACTTTAATTTTGCTTTATCCACAAAGAAATTTAGTCTATAACGTTGAAAACTTAGTCAAAAGCTTGCAAAATCAATATTGCTTTCCTAGCTTAGAAGGTGCAAGCTTTTTAGATAGATTAGAAGGTAGATTTTTTGTTTCAAATAAATTTGTTTTTGAAAATAATACAATTGGATTAGAATGCTTAATTAACAAAGATTATTTAATTCAGCAAGGAATTTTCGTGGATGAAACAAGAACTAATATTGATTATTTATATTTTTCAAATTTTTCGATTACATCATATAAAATTGCTGGATTTGAAAACTTTTATTTAGATGATAGAATTACTATAAATAATTTAAATCATTTGCAATTTTATCAAGTTGAAAACTTAATAGAATAATTATGAGTAAAGTACATTTTGGACCAGCTGGTATTCCTATTAGTGCTGAAAAAAGAGATACAATTTCTGGAATGAAAAAAGTTAAAGAGCTTGAATTAGATGCAATGGAAATAGAATTTGTTAGAAATATTTACTTAAATGAGCAAAGTGCAAAAGAAGTTAAAAAAGCGAATGAAGAGCTAAATTTAAAACTTTCTATTCATGCTCCATACTTTATTAATTTATTGAGCGAAAAAGAAAGTGTTGTCGAAAAATCAAAAAAGCTAATTTTGCAAAGTTTAAAAATTGCAGAAATTATAAATGCAAAATTTGTTGTTGTTCATGCTGCATACTATGGAAAATTAAGTAAAGAGGATGCATTCGAAAAAATGGTAAAAATAACAAAGGAAATCTTAAAAAAAGCTAATTTAAAAAATTCTGTTTTAGCATATGAAACAATGGCAAAACAAAGTCAATTTGCAGATTTTGAAACGCTAGTAGAATTTTATAAAGAGATTAATCATCCAAATTTTAGTATTTGTGTAGATTTTGCGCATATATTTGTTTTTAATGATGGGAAAATTGATTATAAAAAAATTTTTGATACATTAGAAAAACTAGGTATAAAAGAAGTTCATTCACATTTTTCAAATGTTAAATTTAATTTAAAAACAAAAAAATTTCAAGATGTTCACGTTCCAATAAATTCACATCCAAGTTTTTATGAATTGGCAAAAGAATTGAAGAAAAGAGAATTTGAAATAACAATAATAAGTGAAAGCCCAATTTTAGAAAAAGATGCGATTAAAATGAAAAATATATTTATTTCCATTTAAATAGAAAAGCTTTTAAATAAAAATAAAAATATTTTTTATAATTAAGTATGATGAGAAATTCAGAAAGGATAGTAAAAATATGTGGAATGTTTAAAGATAAAATAGTTAAATCCTCATTTGAGTCTTCGGGGGGAAGTTGACCCTAAACCGAGAGGATTTCTCTTCTATTTTAAACTTACTCGATTTTCAATTTGATTTTGAAGTTGATTTTGAAGAAGACGAAGATAATGAAATTTTTAGAAGAGAAGAAAGTGAGTACAAAAATATTTACTATCCTAGTTGCATATTTTGTTCCTGGCCAGTAAATAGAAAAACGGATGAAAAATTCATAAACAAGTTAATCGAATTTTTAAAAACAAAAAATGTTGAAAATAAAATTATTAAATCAATTCAATTTTTAGCTAATAGGCCTATTTGTAGATACGACCTTTGGGAATATTTAATGAATATAATAGATGATAAAAAAATTTTAAAAGATATAAAGAAGTTTTTTAAGCTTTATGATTTTGGTGGGGCAATGATTACTTAAAAATACATAATTTATTAATGCCCATAAGTAAAGCACCATATAAAAGAACATATAAGCATACTAAAGCTAGAGGTAGAGAATATAGAGTTACTTGCGATTTATGTGGTGGATTATATCCAAGGTATAAAACATTTACAACTGAAAGAATTATTTCACTTTCTTCAGATTCTTTAATTGCAAAAAATGTTATCGATGAAAGATTGTTAACACTTTCAAAAACAAAATTTAGAGTATGCCCAAAATGTGCAAGATTTTTAGGAATTGTTCAGCCAGGAAAATCAGTTAGAAAAAAACTTGAAAAATGAAAAAAAGATTAAAAGTTGAAGAAATAGACATAACATATCCGCTAATTCAAAATTTTGCTTTTGCTCATATTTATTACGATAAAGAAAAAAAAGAATTAATATATGAAGTTATAGAACCGAAATTAACAAAAGAAGAGGAAAAAATATTAAATTTAATAAAAGAAGTAATAATTGATTATTTTGAGGTTGATATAAATACTTTAAAAGATCCAAAAGCTTTAAGTAGTGTTGTTGAAAATGCATTTAAAAATGTTTTAAAAGATTTAAAAATAAAATTAGATGCAAACAAACTATACAAAATTTCATATTATATTTATAGAGATTTTGTTGGATTTAATGAAATAGAACCTTTATTAAATGATGGTTATATAGAAGATATTAGTTGTAGCGGTGTTAATATACCAATTTACGTTTTGCATAGCTTATATGGAAATTTAAAAACAAATATAATTTTTGATAGCGAAGAAAAATTAAAATCATTAATTTTAAAATTTGCTCAAAGAAGTGGAAGATATGTAACATATGCTGAGCCATTATTAGAAGCAACATTGCCAGATGGATCAAGAGTTTCAGCTACATTTGTTAGCGAAGTATCAACAAGAGGCCCAAGTTTTACAATAAGAAAATTTAGAGAAAAACCGTTTTCAATTGTTGAATTAATACAATTAGGAACTTTAAATAGCGAAATTGCCGCTTATTTATGGTTTTTAATTGAGCATAGAGCCTCAATTTTAATAATTGGTGGAGTAGGTTCAGGAAAAACAACATTATTAACTTGCATAGGAGCATTTTTTAGGCCAGAGGCAAAAATTGTTTCAATTGAAGATACAAGAGAATTAAGATTTGTTCATGAGCATTGGACACCTTTACTTACTAGAACTGGTTTTGGAATACCATTACCAAGCGGTTCAAAATATGGAGAAGTAACATTATTTGATTTGCTAAGAGAAAGTTTTAGAATGAATCCCGATTATGTTATTGTAGGCGAGACAAGAGGAAAAGAAGCATATGTAATGTTTCAAGGTATGGCTTCTGGGCATGCTGCTTTATCAACTTTCCATGCAGAAAATGTTGATGCATTAGTAAAAAGATTAATTGCTCCGCCTATTGAATTGCCAGTTTCCTTATTAGAAAGTTTAGATTTGGTAATATCAATGACAAAAGCAAAAGAAATTAGCGAAAGCGCAAGAAGAATTAGAGAAATTACAGAAATTGTTAGTGTTGATAAAACAACTGGAGAGATAATGAAAAATATTGTTTTTGTTTGGAATCCATTTGAAGATAAATATGAAAGAATGAATGAAAGCCAAAAAATTAGAAGCATTTGCTTAAAATATGGAATAACATATGAAAATGCCTTAAAAGAAATAGAAGATAGAAAAAGAGTTATTGATTGGCTTGTTCAAAATAATAAAAAAGAATATAAGGAAGTTGCAGAAATAATAAAAATGTATTATTTATCTAAAGAAACTGTTATGAATTTAATAGAAGGAAAAATTACAATTGAAGAAGCTAGAGAAATTGCTTTCGAAGAAGAAGAAAAAACAATTGGAAAATTAAAATTTGTTATATTAAAAGAGGTTTAGCATTAAGAATAATTAATTTTGATTATCACTAAAAGATAGTAAAAATATATTATCCATATTCAATTAAATTTATGGAGCTTCAGATAGAGAAATATATTAAAAAAGAATTAGAAAGATTAAAAAAACAATTAAGTAAAGCAAAAACAGTAAGAGAGGTTAATGCAATAAGATTAAAAATCCAGTTTTTAAAAAAGAGATTAGAAGAATTAAATAAATTTTAATGCTAATTGATGTACATTGCCATTTAAGCAGTAAAGAGGGAGAAAAAATAAGAAAAAAATATGAAAATATTTTAATTGTAGATTGTGCTTTAAATTTGGAAGAATTAAAAATTTCATTTGAATTGCAAAAATTTGGCAACATTTTTACTAGCGCAGGTTTATATCCAATAGATGCGTTAAAATTAAGCCAAAGAGAAATTGAAAATTATATCGAATTTATAAAGGAAAATAAAGATAAAATAATTGCAATTGGTGAAATTGGATTAGATAATTATTTAATAAAAGAAAGTGAAAAAAGAAAAATTGCAAAAGATGTTTTTGAATATTTATTAGAATTTTCAAAAGAAATAAAAAAGCCAGTTATTTTACATGCTAGAGATTCTCATAAGGATGTTTTAAAAGTTCTTTTAGATCATGATATAAAAAATGCTATATTTCATTATTTTGATGGTGATTTAAAAATTGCAAAAGAAATTATTTCAAATAATTATTTAATTTCAATAAACAATGCAATAAAATATAAAAATCATTTAAAAAATATTGCAAAAGAAATTGATCTTGATTATCTAATCACTGAAACAGACGCACCATGGCCTTTAAACAAATTTAATGAACCTTCAAAAGTTATAGAAGCTGTTGAAGAAATTGCAAAATTAAAAAATTTAGATATAAAAGAAGTTGAAAATAAAATTTACAACAATTTTTTAAAATACTTTAAACTTAACAATAGCTCCGATTCCGCCAAGATTTAAAAATTGTTCCCCTTCTTGA
>JAGDWU010000022.1:0-7833 GCA_023256115.1 Candidatus Aenigmatarchaeota archaeon
TATTGCTATTCAATACATTTTGTTTTTGAAGATACTTGTCTTCATCCAACTTTAATTTCTCTGAAATTTTTCAACTTCGCTTTTTGAAAACTTTTTAAGCACATAAATTGCCCGAGCATTAAAAGTGTTATACTTTCTTATTTTTCCTTCCTATCAGAACTTTCATCTATTATTTCTAATACATACGATTCATCAGTTTTATTTACATTTAAAATCATTATAAGAAATTATTGAAAAGTATATTTTTTACCATTAAATATTATCGACAATTGCCAGTTAATTTTTATAAACATTTTTGTAATATATCTCTTTCCGTTATAATTCCAACAAGCTTATTTTCTTCATTTACTATCATTACTGCATCACATTTTTCATTTGAAATAAAAATTTTAACAATGTCTCTTACTTTTGTATTTTCTTTAACACAAGGATAACTTCTAACTATTAAACTTTCTCTTGAAAATGAGTTGAACATGTTTTTATCAAAATTAGAAAGTGCTATAAAAGTTAGTAAAAATTCACTATTTATAATTCCACTAACTTCATTATTTTCCTTTACTACAGGAATATTTCTAAATTTTGTTTTAACAATTGTATTTAAAATTGTTATTGGTGAAGTTATATTTGTTTCTTTTAAACTTATTGGTTTATGTGTCATTATGTCTTTAGCTGTCAAGTCTTTAATTTCTAAAAATTTTAATGCATCTTTCTCAGTAAAAACTCCTATTGGCTTATGATTTTTATCAACAATCACTAATCCACCTATTTTTAATTTAATTAGAGTTTCTATAATGTTATCGAACTTTTCATCTTCATAAACAAAATAAACTGGTTCAGAATAAATTTTTGAATCTATTATTGTCAATTCAAAATCAATGTTTAAATAAAATGCATTTATTAGATCCATTGAAGTTATTATAGCAAATAGCTTTCCTCTTTTTGTTATTGGTAATCTTCTTTTCCAAAATTTTAGCATTTTATAAGTAGCAGATTTTAAACTTTCATGCACTTCAGAATAAACTAATGGCTTTGAAATTATTTGTGAAATTAGCATTATTCTCTACAACTTTCGCATAACCATCTGCCTTCAACCAATTTTAAATCGCTTGTATATGATCCACATTCTTCACAAATTCCAGTTAATAATTCATCTTCTAATGTTTCTAATTGTGGTCTTTCCACTATTCCTTTTCTTTCTCTTTGCAATTGTAAATATTCAATTAAATCTGGAACATATCTTGCAATATCTGTTGCACTAATAATTCCAACAATTTTTCCTTTTTTATTTATTACAACAACTTTTCTAATTCTATATTTTTTCATTTTATAGCTAATTTCATTTAAGCTATCATCTTCTTTTACAGTAATTAAAGGATAACTACAAATATCTTTTACTTTTACTTTTTTCGGATCCAAACCTTTTGCGACAACTTTTTTTATTATATCAGTATCAGTTACGATTCCATAAATTTTTCCTCTTCTTTTTACTAAAAGTGAAGAAATTTTTTTCATTAATTGTGCAGCTTTTTTAACGCTTGCGTTTTCATCTATAGTTTGCAATTTTCTTGTCATTAAATCTTTTGCTTTTATTTCCATAATTATTTTTTATGATTAATATATCAAAGATTATTGAAGTTTTAGGTTATTTTGGAGTATTTATTGCTGGCTTAATTTCATCTTCAACAATTTTCGTTCCTTTACCTTTGTATGTTATTGTTGCTGCCTCTAAACAACTAGGATTAAACATTTATATTTCCATAATTTTAGCATCTATTGGAGTTACAATTGGAGAGCTAACAAGTTATTTTATTGGATTTGGAATTAGAAAAATTAAAGAATTTAAAATTAAAAAATGGGAAAAATTTTTTAAAAAGTATGGATTTCTAGCAATTTTTGTTTTAGCTTTAATTCCATTTCCATTTTTTGATATAATTGGATTATTAGCTGGTTATTTAAAATACGATATTAAAAAATTTTTGATTGCAACATTTATAGGAAAGTTTATAAAAATTTCATTAATAGGTATTTTTGGCGATGAAATAATTGAAATCGTTAAATCTTATATTTATTAAATGTACAAAATGGTTATTGTAATAAGAAAAGATTTGGAAATGGGAAAAGGCAAAATGATTGCTCAAGCTTGTCATGCAGCGATAGAAGCTTATAAAAAAGCTAATAAAGAAATAGTGAAAAAATGGGAAAAAGAAGGAGCAAAAAAAGTTGTTTTAAAAGTAGATAGTTTAAAAGAATTAAAAGAAATTTATAAAAAAGCAATTGAAAAAAATTTAAATGTTGTTTTAATTAGAGATGCTGGAAAAACGCAGTTAAAAAAAGGAACAATTACTTGCATTGCAATAGGCCCAGATAAAGAAGAAAAAATTGATTTGATTACTGGCAATTTAAAATTATTATAAGGCATACTTTTTTAGATTAATTTTTTGTAGTTTTTTAATAAGTAGTAAAATTGTTGTTTAATATTTTTTAAGTTAATAAATTATATGAAGAAAGATAAGAGATTAAAAAAATTGAGTAAAAAAATTGAAGAGTTTGCCTTAAAACAATTAGATAACTACATAAAAATAATAAAAAAAGAGGGAAAAAAATTAAGATATATTAGTTAAAAAAATTAAATTTCTGTTTGTTAGTTTTTTCAAAAAGTATTATCTAAAGTATTGTGATAATTGAATTTTAAATAAAAATTCATTAAAAATAAATCTTTAGTGTAATGGCATGAATGTTTTCTTTAATTTATCTTTTTAATAAGTTTTCAATAAGATAGAAGAAAGTGATTATTATAATTTAGAGATTAAAATGTTAAGAGGATATAGATTAAAGTCCAAAATTCAAATAAGCGAAAATTATCAAGGCGAAAATATTATATTTCTTAATTATACTATATACATTATGATGATTAGCAATATGAGTAATAGAAAAAATTTTCATAAATTTTTGATGTTATTATTTTTATTTTTTTCACTATTTTGGAATTTGTGGTATATTGCTGCAATAGGCCAAGAAACAAGTATTACTGCAATAGGCCAAGAAACAAGTCAAGAAGCGGGCCAAACACAAACTCAAAAGACTGTAGGCACTTATGTAACGACTTTACTAGGATATGCAGGCATATGGTGGTTAATCTTTGTTATAGGAATTTTTCTTATAATTATTGGAATAGCTATAAGGAGTCGGATAACAATAAGTAAAATACTAATGTATTCTGGTATTATTACAGTTTTTGTTTCTGTACTTTTAGCAGAAATTTTGTACGTTTTACCATTAATACCAGTAATTAGAGGTATAGATGTATATCCATGTTTCCAACTTGAAAGTAAAAATTTGAGTCTTATAGAGCAAATAGCATGTATATTTAGCGGAATAACTCCAGTTAATAATGTTATTTCATGGCTTGTATGGTTTGTATTTCTTTTTATTTTGCCTCTTGCAATTTTAGTTAGTTTGTTTTGGGAATTTACAACAGCTGCTATCATTACTCATCCAGGAGCAAGGAGAGTTATAGCTTTCGCATCAGCTTTAATCGCTTACAGATTTCTTATGGCATATTTGTTTGTAGAGTTTATTTCTGTAGGGCTTGGTGGTATTGCTTTATTTTTTGTTAATATTTTATTTTTTGGTTGGGCTGTCAATGGAATAAGAAGATTGTTTGCTTTTGCCGAACAGGTAAAAGCAATGAGAGAAGCTCAAAATATTGCAATGCTTGAGAGACTCTTTAGGATGAGAGACGATCTTTATGCTCAATGGGAATTTGCAATAAGGCAAGGAAATACACAATTAGCAAACCAACTTAAAGAACAACTTGATAAAATAGATGAACAGATAGAAAATTTAAGGAAGAAGGTGGAAAAAGAAGGCGCAAAACCAGCGTCTGCTCCCCGTTACGCGTGAATCTCAAAGAAGATAATTGTTGCTTAGTATTATTGCTTAGCATTAATAGAGTTATAATAACTTATTTAACACCTTTTAATGGTGAATATATCATCCCCACCGGCATATTTCAAGGATAAAGAAAGTAGGAAAATATTAGTAATTTTTCCAGATTTTGGAATTAATGGTGTAAAAACATTAGTTAACAGTCTTTATTCAGAAGGTTTTGAAGGCTATGATATAAAAAAGATTGGAATATGGTTTGATGAAATATATAAAGCAAATGGGAAAGAAATAGTTGCAAAGGATAGAGAGGAAAAACAAAAGCTTAAAAGTTTAGTAAAAGAAGATATGGAAAAATATAACCCTGATATAATTCACCTACATTCCTATGCAATAGATAAAGAAATTTTAGGATTTATATTAAATAATTACAGAGACAGAACTGTATATACTGTTCACTCAGTAGTACCATATGATGATTTAAATTTTTTACTTGATTTTGGTATTGATGTCAAAAATAATAAAGAGTTAGTGAGAGAACTGGTTAAAAAAGCTTCTCTTGAAGAAAATTTAGAAATAGCAGCTGAAGATGTTATAAGAAAATATAAAATTCCATCTGAAGCAAAAACACCTATAGCCATTGCTTTATATATGATAGCATTACAAAAAGAGTTGCTAAATAACTCAAGATACATTACTTATATTTCACCTTTTGTGAAAGAAAAGATTAGAGAGATATATGGAATAGAGAAAGGAATTATTATACCTAATGGGACAGATATATTTAGAAAATATGAAGGAATAAAAGAAAGGATAAATAGAATAGCTGAAGAATGGAAAAGGAATAATAATTTTTCTGATAAAATTTTAATCCTTTATACAGGTAGAATAGTTGAAGACAAAGGTGTTCTAGATTTGATTAAAGCATTTAAAGAATTAGAAGACAAAGATATAGTTCTTTATCTTTCAGGATCTTATACAGAAGAAATGAGAGAAAAAATAGATAAAATAGTTGGAAAGGATGGAAGAATTTATATAATAGACGATCCAAAAGGGGCACCAGAAGACTCGCTTTTAGCAACTTATATTGCTGCGGATATAGTTGTATATCCTTCTAAACATGAACCTTTTGGCTTGGTGCCTATTGAGGCAGCTAGTCTAGGAAAAGAAGTAATAGTAAGATATGTTGATAATTTAAAAACATTTGTAGATGAAGGAATAGCCGAAGGATTTGAAACTAAAGAAGAATTAAAAGAAAAATTAAAAGAGGTAATAAATAAAGTAAGAGAATTTAAAAAATTAGCTAAAAAATTAGCCAAGTATGAAAGCCCAGAAGATTTAGAAAAGGCAAACAGATATTTACAGAAGAAAATTGAAAAAATGAAATATGTAAGAGAAAGATATTCAATTGATAAATGTAGGGAAGAATATAAAAAACTTTACGAACAATTAATTTTTGAAAAAAGTAATAGCTTTTCTTAATAAGTTACTAATATCTTAAATTTATCCAATATAACTTCTTTCTTTAGTTTCTCTTTCTGTTACCCTTTTTCTTAGCCTTTCTTCAAACCTTTTATAAAATTCTATCATTTCTTTTGTTAAACTTGGCTTTACTTTTTCTAATGCTTTTTCAAAATGTTCTTTTCTAACTTCTTTTACTTCTTTTTTACCTTCTATTGCCTCTCTCAATGCGAACAATGCAGCTTCTCTACATAAAGCTTCTAAATCTGCTCCGCTATAATATTCTGTTCTTTTTGCAATTTCTTCTAAGTTAACATCTTTAGCTAAAGGCATATTTCTAGTATGTATTTTTAATATTTCCAGTCTACCTTTTTCATCTGGTGGAGGAACAAAAATTAATTTATCAAATCTTCCAGGCCTTAATAATGCTGGATCTAAAATATCTGGCCTATTTGTTGCTCCAATTACAACAACATTTTTCAATTCTTGTATTCCGCTCATTTCTGTTAATAATTGCGCAACAACATTTTCTGTAACTCTTGTTCCAACTTCTAATCCTCTCATTGGAGCTATTGCATCTATTTCATCAATAAAAATTACACAAGGTGCAACTTGTCTAGCTTTTCTAAATATTTCTCTTATCATTCTTTCACTTTCTCCAACCCATTTGCTAAATATTTCTGGCCCTTTAATTGCAATGAAATTAGCTCCGCTTTCTGTTGCAACAGCTTTTGCTAACAAAGTTTTTCCTGTTCCTGGCGGACCATACAATAGAATTCCTTTAGCTGGCGTAATTCCAAATTTTTCATATTCTTTTGGATATTTTAACGGCCAAATAATTGTTTCAATTAATTCCCTTTTAACTTCTTCTAATCCACCAATATCTTCCCACTTAACTTTTGGAACTTCAACAAATACTTCTCGCATTGCGCTTGGAGTAATCATTTTAAATGCTTGCTCAAAATCTTCTTTTGTAACAACCAATTTTTCTAAAACTTCTTTTGAAATTTTTTCTCCTTTTAATTTTTGAATTTCTGGTAATATTCTTCTTAAGGCATTCATTGCAGCTTCTCTACATAATGCAGCCAAATCAGCACCTACAAAGCCGTGTGTCTTTGCTGCTAATTCTTCCAAATTCACATCTTTAGCTAAAGGCATATTTCTAGTATGTATTTTTAATATTTCCAATCTTCCTTTTTCATCTGGTGGAGGAACTTCAATTTCTCTATCAAATCTTCCAGGCCTTCTTAATGCTGGATCTAAAGCATTTGGTCTATTAGTTGCGCCAATAACAATTATTTTTCCTCTTTCTTTTAATCCATCCATTAATGCTAATAATTGAGATACAATTCTTTTTTCAACTTCTCCAACAACTTCTTCTCTTTTTGGTGCTATTGCATCTATTTCATCAATAAAAATTATAGCAGGTGCATTTTTTGCAGCCTCTTCAAAAATATCTCTTAATCTTTTTTCGCTTTCACCAAACCATTTACTCATTATTTCTGGGCCATTAATTGTAATAAAATATGCATTTGATTCGTTTGCAACAGCTTTTGCTAACAAAGTTTTTCCTGTTCCAGGCGGACCATACAATAAAACCCCTTTTGGAGGATCAATTCCTAAACGCTCAAAAACTTCTGGATATTTTAATGGTAATTCAACCATTTCTCTTAATCTTTGTTTTACTTCTTCTAAATCTCCAATATCTTCCCAAGTAACTCTTGGAATGCCTCTTTCTTCAAGCTCTAAATATTTTGGTCTTTCTCTTAGCAATTCTATAACTGTATCTTCAGTAATTCTTACTATTCCGCTTGGTTCAGTGTTTACAACAACTAAATTAATTCTTGGAAATGGAGAAAAGAAAAAATCTTCTAAATCAAATTCTTCAATTTCTAATAAGGATGGTAAAAATTTTTCTCTTCTGCTATAAGCTGGCGAAGGAACAACAACATCATCTTTAACAACAGGCCTACCAAGTAAGCTTTGTTTTAAATATGAAACATGTGCAGAAATAATTTTTGCTTCAGCAGGAGCAAAAACAACTTTTTTCGCATCTTTTACATCTGCTTTTCTTACTTTTACAAATTCTCCAACAGAAACTTTTGCATTTCTTCTTGTAATTCCATCCATTCTTATAATTTCAGTTCCAACATCAGAAGGATAACTTCTTAATGCAATAGCTGCAGTTTTTCTTTTACCTTCTATTTCAACAATTTCTCCTTCTTTAACACCAATTCTTAACAAATCTTTTGTATCTATTCTTACAATCCCTCTAAACGCTTCATCTTTAGCAGTAAGCTCAGCAACTCTTAATTTAATTTCTTCTCTTTTTTCTTCACTCATAATATTTAATATTATTGAAAAAATAAAATGTACATTTTAGAGTTTTCGAACGTTAGTAATTAATAATACGTTTGCGGGGGGTGGGATTTGAACCCACGACGGCTCTTCGCCAGCGGGTCCTAAGCCCGCCGCCCTTGTCCAGGC
>JAGDWU010000022.1:7843-9706 GCA_023256115.1 Candidatus Aenigmatarchaeota archaeon
CCCCCGCATAATTAAGTTTTTAATAGTAAAAAATTATGGTAGAAAGGTCAAAAGGTCCAAGAAGCAAAGGAACAAGAAAAATAAAGCCGAAGCATTCTGGAATTTCTAGATTTTTTAAAGAATATAAAATTGGACAAAAAGTTTTAATAAAAATCGATGCTTCAATACATAAAGGAATGCCTCATCACAGATTTCATGGTAAAATTGCTGAAGTAATTGGTAAAAGGGGAGAAGCATATATTTTAAAAGTTTTAGATGGAAAAAAAGAAAAAATATTGTTTGTAAATCCGGCTCATATAGAGGAAATAAAATAATAAATTATGAAGGTTTTAAATGAAAGATATATTACAAAATATGAAGCTGCAAAAATATTAAAAGAAAACTTGGAAAATGCAAAAAGTTTCCAAAAAGAGGTTTATGAAAATATTGTTCAATTTTCGGAAGAAATAGAAAATTTGGAAGAAAAGAAAAAAAGATTAAGAGATTTGGGTTTATTTGAAAAGGAAGTAGTTCAAATTCTAGATTTTAATCCCAAATCTTATGAAGATATTTTAATTTTGTTTGGAAAAGAAATAGTAAAAATAGATGAAGAATTGGCTAAGAAAATACTTGAAGTTTTGAAATAATGAAGGAAGAATTTGCATACGTTTTGGATTTTTTTCCATATGGGAAACCAGAAAAATTTATTAAAGAGCCTGTAGTTCATTGTATCGGAGAAAAATATTTAATTTTGTTAGAGGTTACAATTAAGCCAAATGTAAAAGTTGATTTGAAAGAAAGGATTTATATTGGAAGCGGAAAAAGGGATAAGGTTAATAGAATTTTAAGAAGAATAAAATATAACGAATTAAGCGAAACAGCAAAAAACATTCTAGAAGAATTGCTGCTAGAAATAGTTAAAATAAATGAAAAAAGATTTATAAAAATATTTAATATTAGTGCTCCCATAACATCGAAAAAACATAGTTTAGAGCTAATTTCTGGAATAGGGAAAAAAACACTAGAAATAATTTTAAGCGAGAGAGCAAAAAAACCGTTTGAAAGCTATGAGGATTTAGAAAAAAGAGTAGGAGTAACAGATATAAAAAAAGCAATAGTAAAGAGAATAATAGATGAATTACAAGAAAAGGATGAATATAAATTATTTGTCGAAAATATTTTAATATAATTTTATATAATTTATGAGAAATTTAAAAAGAAATTTTAAAGGAACAACAACTGTTGGAATAATGTGTAAAGATGGAATAGTTTTAGCTGCAGAGAAAAAAAGCACAATGGGATTTTTAGTTGCGAGTAAAGAAAGCGAAAAGATAATAAACTTAAGTGATTATATAGTTTTAACAACAGCTGGTTCTGTTGGAGATGCATTAACATTAGCTAGATGGTTAAAAGCTGAAATAAAATTATTTGAAATTTCAAATGGAAGAAAGATTAGTGTAAGAGCTGTAGCTAATTTATTATCAAATATTTTGCAATATTATAAATTTTTCCCGTTTTTTGTTCAATTAATTTTAGCTGGTTATGATGAGTATGAAAATTTCAAAATGTTTTCTTTTGATGCTATTGGTGGAATGGAAGAAGAAAAAAAATTTTTTGCAACTGGCAGCGGGTCTCCAATAGCTTTAGGAGTTTTGGAAGCAGAATATGATGAAAATATGAATGTAGAAAAGGGAAAAGAATTGGCAATAAGAGCAATAAAAGCTGCAATTGAAAGAGATATTGGCTCAGGTGGAAAAGGAATTGATATAGCAATAATAACAAAGGAAGGGATAAAAAGAGAAACAATAAAGATTTAATGAAAATTAAGGCAATAATTTTTGATTTTGATGGCACTATTGTTGATACTAATTTCTATCATTTAAA
>JAGDWU010000022.1:9716-10865 GCA_023256115.1 Candidatus Aenigmatarchaeota archaeon
ATTGCTATTAAAACTAAATATTTTATTGCTAAAAAATTAAAAATGTTAGGTGCAAAATTTGTTGGAAATTATAATGAAATAAAAAATTTCTTAGAAGTTTAATTTTCTAATTTTTCATTCTTCAATAATTATTATGCAACCAGCAGTTTTTTGGACAAGAGAAGATAAAAGTATATTATGCAAGCTATGTTTAAGAAGATGCAAAATAACTAAAGCTGGTTTTTGTAAAGTTAGAATTGTAAAAGATTCTAAACTTTATACAAAAAATTATCTAAAGTTCCAATTAGAGGAAAAAAGCGTTGAAGAGTGTAATTTGTTCCATTTTAAACCATTTACTAAATCTATTGAAATTTCCTCTATTGGCTATAATTTTCCAAAAAGTTATAAAAATGTTAAAGAAATAAAAAAATATACAACGGAAAAGTTGTTGAGTGAAATTAGAAAAATAAAAGCAGAAAATGTTGTTTTTTCTTTTGAACCAATTATATATTTTGAAAGTTTTTATAAAGTTGTAAAGTTTATTTTTAGAGAAGGATTAAATAATATATTTTCTTCAAATTGTTATTTTCCAAGTCAATTAGCAAAAATAATTGGAAAATATTGTTCAGTCGCATTAATCAATATTTATTCTTCTTTAAGCGAAAAATATTATAAAGAAGAACTAAATGTTGAAAACATAAAACCAATAATTAAAACTTCTTTAGCTTTAAAAAAACAAGGAATGCATTTGGAGTTTGTGAATTATGTAACAAAATATGGCAATTATAAAGATGATTTAAGAAAATTTTGTGATTTTATTGTCGAAACTTTTGGCTCTTCAGTTCCGCTAACATTAATATCTTTTGATAATTTTTATCCGCAAGAATTAAGTGAATTAAAAATAATAGCAGAGGAAAGTGGCTTAAGATATGTTTATGTTCCAGAAATAAATGAAATAAATACTTATTGCTATAATTGTAAGCAATTGCTAATAGATAGAGAAAATAAAATAATTAATTTAGAAGGTGATAGATGTCCAAATTGTGGGGCAAGAATTGATATAATACTTTAAAAACTCAAAATTATTTTTTGATTTTCAATTTCAATTTCTTTTTTCTTTTCAAATAATTTAAATTCTATTTTTTCGCAATTTGTTTCAAGCAAAATTCT
>JAGDWU010000027.1:0-220 GCA_023256115.1 Candidatus Aenigmatarchaeota archaeon
CGTCGACTCTCTTTGATAAATAATCTACTTTTTTATTAATTTCGCTAAATTTTAAATTAATTTTATCATTAATTGTGTTATAATTATTAGAAAAATTTGAAAGTTTTAATTCTAATTGATCCAAAATTTTTGTTATTTTTTCATTTTTGATTTTTAAATCTTCAAAACTTTTCAAAACAGCTTGATATCTATTTTTTACATCTTCTATTTTTTCATTAAG
>JAGDWU010000027.1:230-10634 GCA_023256115.1 Candidatus Aenigmatarchaeota archaeon
TAAGATTTTTTATCTCAGCTATTTTATTTTTCATTTCAAGCAATTCTTTTTCAACTACATCTACTTTTTTTAACTCTGATTTTATAGCTCCTCTTTCGCCTGCTTCCGATTTGAGCCAGTTTTTTAGTTTTTCAATTTCATATTTTAAAATTTCAAAATTTTTCATTATATAAGAAGCTCGCCTATTAAATTCTCTATCTAAAGTTTCTGGAAACAATTTATTAAAGAATTTTTCAATTTCCTCAAATTTTAACATCATTTCTGGGCTCAATTTATTCTCTAATTTTCTTAACCTTTCGTCTAAAATTATTAATTCTCTTTTTAGTTTTTCGCTCTCTTCTTTTAATGATATTTTGCTTCTCAAATCTTCAAAATTATCTTTTAATTTTTTTAATTCGTTTTCAATTTCAGAAATTTTATCAAAAGCTTTTATTTGTTTTTCCTTTTCATAGGCACTTATCAAATCGCCAAAAATATTTTCCTTTTCTTTTTCCATTTTTTCTCTTACATTTCTTAGCTCTCTTTCTAAAATTTCAAGTCTATCAAGAACTTTTAATTTTTCTTCTATCAATTTAATTTTTTCTTCAAATTTTAAAGATAATTCTTCTAACTCTTTTGAACTTCTTTCTCTTCTTCTTTTTTTTAATTCTTCTATTACAGCAGTATATTGAGTTTTTAACTCTTCTATCTTTTTCTCAAAATTTTCATTTAGTTCTCTTATCAAATCTTGGATTTTTTTATTTATTTTTTCCTCACTTATATTTTCTTCCTTTTCTTTTTTTTTAACTAATTCTGAAATTAACTCTTTTACAATTTCCTCTTCACTTACCATGTTTTCTTACTTTTTTTCTTTTTTTCCTTTCTTCTTTCTTTTCAATTTCCTCTTCTTCTAAAACACTTTTTAGCTCATCTATGTACCTTTTTATTTGTTGCAATTCAATTTCTACATCCTCTAGACTTTTAGCCTTTCTCCTCCTTATGTAGAAATATGCTAATACTAGCACCAATGCTAAAAATATTGGTATAGCTATGATGTTTATCATAAATATATATAAAATTTTTTATTTAAATGGCCAAATTCTCATTATAAATCTTATCAAAAAATGCTTTTCTCTAGATAACTTTTCGTTAGTTAAATTTGATGCAATTTCTATAAATATTTTTGTTAATTTTGAATCTGGATAAAGATCAACTACAGACAATTTATGATGCTGAGAATAAAGAAATTTTTCATCATATGGTATAGTTCCTAATATTTTTAGATTTGTTAAAGTTTCTATTTCTTTTAATTTCATTTCATAAGATTTGTTTCTTATCATGTTTATTATTAAACCTATTTCATTTTTATTTAGTTCTTTTACAACTTCTTGAACTCTAATAATATCTGTAATCGAAGCTAAAAATGGGGTTGCAATATAAAGAACTTCATTACAAGCATTTAACGAATATATAACTTCCTTGCCTATTCCAGGTGCACTGTCTAAAAATATGTAATCATATTTCTCTCTAACAGAATTTAACACATGAGGTAATTTAGATATATCAACTCCTTCTAAATCTCTAATAGAAAGGGATAAAGGTAGCAAATCCATACCGACAAAATAATTATGAATCGCGTTTTCGATAATATCTTCATTTCTTAATATTTTATTCAAATTTGATTTAGGGTAAAAAATTCCCAAACTTAAACCTAAATGGGACGTTGTAAAATTTGTATCTACTATTAAAACTCTTTTTCTAAAGTATTTTGCTAATGTTGCAGCAAGATTAATAGTTATTGTTGTTTTACCAACACCACCTTTACCAGAAACTACGCTTATTATTCTTACCATAATAATGTTTTCGGATGAAAATTATTGAAGAATAAAATTGAAGAGCAATGAATACTAAAAACGAAAATGGATAAATGTTAATATAAAAGAAGGAAAGATCCTCGCTAGAAGATATTAATGAGAAAGAAATAGAAAATATAAAATATTCTTTCCCAAATATTAAAAAAATAAATGAAAATAAAAAAGAAAAAATTGGTCCTGCTAAAGTTATTAAAGTTTCATATTTATTTGAATAACACTCAATATACGAATATGGCAAAAAATATGAGCTATCAAATAATATTGCTTTGCTTTTGCATCCTAAAATATGAGCCATTATTGAATGCCCAATTTCATGTATGGAAATTAAAGATATTATTATTAATAGTTGAAATGCTAAATATTTTTTTATCATAAATAAATTTAATAATATAACTACTATTAAGTAGTTTCTTTCAGCATTTCTTCATATTTTCTTTTTAATTCTAAATACATGCGTTCGCTAATTAAGCCAGACTTATATTCTTTTTCTAATATTTCTAATGCTGTTTTTATTCTTTCTATTTCTTCTTCGCTAATTAATTTTTTAATTTTTTTGACTTCTTCTTTAGATTCTGTTTTTTTAATTTTTAATTCTTCTATTTCCTTCAAGGCTTTTCGATAAAGAAGAACAATAATTATTAAAAGTATTGCGCTTAAAGTTATTATTAAAATAGTGAAAATTGGTATTTCAATTTTTTTTGGTAAGTGAGGTGCTGTTTCGATTAGATATTCTAATCTTTCCAAATCACTCTTTAATTTTTCTATTTTTTCTTGTGCTTTTTCTAATGCATCTGCTTCAAAAAATGTTTTAGCAGCTACAAAATCTTGTTTAATTTGTTTTAATAATTCTTCGGCTAACGTAACATTTTTGTTCTCTAATTTTGCTTTTTCTACAGCTATTTCACCTTTTTTTATTCTTTCTTCTATTAAGTCTAACTCGTATTTTATCACATCTTTTAGCGTTGAAAATATTTTTAATTTACTTTTTGCTTCCGAATAAGTTTCAAAGCTTTTGGCAACTAAAGATATTTCATACTCATTTGGAACTTCATATTTTGGAATGGTAAATATAATTGATACTAAAACAGATTGATTAGGTAATAAAGTTTCTATTCTTCTAGGACTTATAGAATACCAACTTTCTGGAATTCCAAATATTTTTAATTCAATGTTTGTTAGTTTTACATTTCCAAGATTAGTTAGAGATAATCTAATAGTTCTTGATCCGCCAGCTTCAATTAATATTACAGATGGTAAGTTCTCTATTAATAATTTATAAACCTCTTTTTCTGCTATTACTGTTGGTGGTAGTATAGGCGCTAAAGGTGTAATTACTCGAGCTGGTGGAATTGCTACTTTTTCCTTCACTATAAAACTTTCTTTAGAAGTTAGTGGTGGTATTATTTTATCGTAAGTTAATCTAACAACTAAATAATAATTTCCTATTTCTTGATTTTCAAAAATATAAGCACTTCTAGTTATAGTATTATTACTTCCTGCACGAGAAAAAAGCCATTCGCTAGAGTAGTAGTATGTCTTATTATCTCTTTCGACCCAATATTCTAAAAATACATCTATACTCGTTTCACCCATGTTAATTATCGTAACCTCAAATGGTAAATAGCTACCTCTTTCAACTTCTTTTTGTAGCAGTTTAACTTTTAAATCAAATGGACCACCTTGCGCTATTCTAAACATTTTTGTAACAATTGAATTTAAATTGTTATAAGAAAAATTCAAAACAGCTAAATAAGCTCCACTTGCTGTATTTGAAGGCATTGCATATTTATAAGTATAAAATCCTTTTGACTCTTTTCTAAAATCATTCAAATATGCTTTTAAATAAATGTTTTCTGCAGGATCGTAAACTATTAGTGTTGCATTTGTCGGATCTATTAAATTTCCAAAATTATCGTAAAATGTAATTGAAAATTTTAATATTTGCTCTGGGAACCAAACATATGAAGTTTCTAGCTGTGCATTAATTCCTTGTTCAATTTTTTCAACTACTTCAAAAATATTTGAAGAATAACTTTTTAAACTTTTATTTACTAAATCATCAAAATATAGAGAATCTGCATATACAAAATACTTTCCTATTAAAGCATCGCTTGAAATTGAAAATAATGGTAAAGGTTCTATTTTGCCATTTTGAGTTATGAATTTATTAGAATAAATGCTTATATTTTCTGGATTTTTAACTTTTATTTCTGTAGTTGCATTAGAAATTGGTTTATTTAAAGCATCAGTAATTGAAAAGTAAATTGTTGCTGTATCACCCCTTCTATAAACACTTGATAAAGTTGTAACATAAGATAAAAGTTTGTAATGAACTTTTGCAGTTTCAAAATTATACATTGTTATATTTGCTTTATCTTTTGCTTCAATTGTAAAATTATATTCCCCTCTTAAACTTGTATTTGAAAAGTTTCCTATCCAAATTGATGTTCTATTTTCTTCATAGATTTTTACTAAATTTAATTCTTCTGTCAAATTATCTGGTTTTCTGATTATTGCTTTAACATAATATATTCCAATTCCACTTCTATCTAAAATTGTTGCATTAATAGTTATATTTGAAGTTTGCTCAGTTACATTTGGAATTAACGTTATATTAATTTGAGGCCCAACAAAAGGATTTATAACTATATAAATTAAAATATAATCTGGATTTGAATCAATTTCTAAAGCATCAATTTTAAAAGTAGTGTTATGATATTGTATTGGCGCATCTGTTGTATTATAATAAATTGTTAGATTATATTTATAACCTGGCAAAACTTCAAAATAAGTATCTAAAACATACGAATAATTTCCATATTGCGGAGAAACATTAAAAGTTATAATTTCATTACCATAATTTTCAATTGTTACATTACAAACAACTCCATAAAAAGGATACATGTTTGCAGTGCAATTTTTTGGAAAAGCGTCCCAAGTTCTATCAGTTAAAACTCTTAAACTAACATTTATTTCCTTATATCCATTTTCCCATGTTACATTTATTGTTCCATTATAAATTCCGCTTGGATAATATTTTGGAACTGTTACATTTACTTTTACTTCAATTATTTCTCCTGCATTTATTTGTGTAACATTTGGATAAAATGTAAAATTAAAATCTTGAAAACCTATTACATTAAAAGAAATGTTAGTAATTATGTCATTACCAGTCGAATTTAAAAATATTGAAGAAATTGTTTTTGTTATATTTGGTGCAATTGTATTATAAATTTCTTCAGGATAAACCTCTAAAATTTTGTTTGAAGTAACATCAATTCTTAATATTTTCCAAGTAGAATTTATAGTTCCATCTCTATTTTCCCATTTAACAGTTATATTAACAAAATAAGTATTTGGCTGAGTTAAATTTTTAATTGTAATTAAAAAATATTTTGTACAAGATTGATAAATGTATAAAGTATTACAATCTTCTAATGTTGAATTTGAAATTATTTGGGAAGGTAAAACTAAAGAAATTGATGTATTATATGCAAAACCTTCGTAAGTATTATTTATTAAAACGGATAATATAAATGATTCATTTTGATAAGCTGTTATATTTTTTGCGATATAGTATTCAGGATAAATTTCTAATTCTAAATAAGTTTTTAAATCAGTACTTTGAAAAGTATCATAATCATAACCTGTATTGTTGGAAAATTCTACACTACAATTTAAAATATGAAAACCAGGTTGTGAAGAAGATTGATAAGAAAATAAATATGTTCCATTGTTAAAGTTTAAAATATTAAATTGGGATATTAAATTATTATCTTCATAACACTCTATTTTATCTATATTTGTTATATAAAAATCTTCCCTATAATTTTTTACTGTAATTGTAGCATTGATTATTCTATTTACATCACCATACTTATTCAAAATATTTGTTTTAACTTTTAAAATATTTGTAACATTGAATAAAGTTGAATTAATAAAAAGCAATGAACCTTCCTTGCTAAAAACTTTTATTGTAATGTTCCAAGTTCCAATAGGGTCTGTTGAATAAATTGTAAAATTATTAGAAAAGAATTTATCATTAGGATTTAAATCTTTGTGTAAACCATCATCATATAAAATTATTTCAAAGCTTTCAGAATTTGGTTTAATAATTGTTGCAGTAATATTCTCTGCTAAATTATAAGGATCATAAGTTACATTGGAAAAAATATTAACAGTTTCATTTAAGTTATAAATATTAAATTCTGAAAAAACGTCTGCAAAAACAAATCTATATTGAGCTTGACTAATATTTATTTCTATAGGATAATAATAACCATTTCTAATTTCTTGAGGATCATCAATTTCATGTGCTTCTGATTGAATTCCAAACATTATAGAAGCAATTTCTTCTGAATTATTTATATTGCTTTCAGATAAAAAAATTGCAATATAATCATTTACATCACTATAATTTGCATAGTAATTATAATTGTTTATTTCTTCTAAATTAATTATTTGAACTGTCATACTTGATCTAAAAGCTAGCGCATATGAATATGGATCATTAGGATTTACATCAAAGCTTGTAGGAACTTGAGCATAAAGGTTTTTAGTTAAAATTCCAATAGAAAAATTAGAAAATCTTATAGCATTACCTTCATATTTTTGAACAATTTTTATCATATTTGTCGATTGATTAACTAAGCTATTAGGGCCAGCATAGTTATAAAAGTAATAAATTTTTGTTAAGTTTAATTCATTAGTTGGAATTAATGATGGATAAACTACTTCAGGACCTTTAAATTTAATTGCCAACCTTATTGGTTTCTTTATTATTTCTATTGAATTATTTAATAAAAATGAAAATTGGTGAGATTGATTGTATAAAAGCGTATATTCGCTAAGTTCATTAGCTGCAATAACATATAAATTATCCGATAATCTATATACATCTTTTATACCTGTTAGCCCATTGAAGTTAGTATCAATAATATAGCCAAATCTAGAAGTATTTACATAAATATATCTTCCATCAAATGAATAAGATAAATTAGTTGGAAAATTTATTGGTTCTTTTTTCCCATTTTCTAAAACGTCAAAATATAAGAAAAAAATTCTTTTTGTGTTTGCTTCGTTTGTACCATTTAAAATAAATACTAGCTCTCCAATAGCATTATTAGTTGCATTAAAATTTTCATATTTATCAAATTGAAAAGGAACTATTCCTATTGGATATCCGTTAGAATCATATTCAATAAGTCTTAAGGAATCTTCATCTAATGTAGCAGTAACGTTTATATGACTTAATATTTTTGTAAAATTTAATTCTATTTCTATTGGCCAATCTGTTCTGCTAACATAACTATTATTTATTTCAATTTTAATTCTAAATGCATAGCTAGAATTCCACCATTTATAATTTGGTTCAATATATTTTTCAATCGTTGTAGGATATAAAAAATAAGAAGATAGTTTTACGAAAGAGAAAATAAATGTAAAAAATGCGATTAATAAAAATAAAATTTTTATCCAATTCATTTTTTCAACTTCTTGACTTTTTCATATAGCTCGTTACTTATTAATCCGTGCCTGTGCAATTCTTCTATTAAGCTAACAATAGTGCTAGGTTTTTTAGGTTCTTCCTTAAGTTTTGATTTTAATTCTATTAATCTTTCTAAATGCTTTTTTCTATATTCTTCATATTCTTCTTTACTAATTTTACCCTCTTTTAAACTTTCTTCTAATCTATGTTTTCTTTTTCTAAAATCATCTTGTCCTGGATGATTTGTTCCATCTGCAAGCCATAAAGAGATATCACGGGATCCTAATTTTTTAGCAATTTCTATACACTCTAATATATGTTTAATAGCTTTTTCTCTTACTTTCTTATCAGGATGGCAAAGACTTCCCAATTTATAATCATCATCTTGGAAAAGATTTGGATTTATAGCTCCAGGTTTAATCCCAAGGGATGATGCATAGTTTAGAAGTTCTTCCCAATCATCATACATATCCCATGGAATATGAAGAGCAACCGTGGGACATATTCCAGTAAGTTTATGAACCATAGCTGCATCTTGAAGTTTTTCTTTCACGTTTCTTGCAGATCCTTTTTGTCTAAAAACATAAAAACGGGTTCCAGAATCTTGATATCCCCAACTGGGAGTTTCTATTTTAAAATTTTTTAATTTTTCCTCAACTTTTTTAACATCAATTCCCTTTTCTTCAAGTCTATTTTTTAATATCTCGTAACTTTTCTCATAGTCTCTCATAAAATTAAACCCCCTTATTTAAGATGCTCTTTTAAAAATTTCTCCACCTCTTCTCTATAGGGCATAGCGGGAGCGGTTCCTATCTTTGTGACATTTAAAGCTGCTACCGCATTAGCAAAATATACCGCAGAGATTAAATCTTTCCCTTCAGAAAGAGCTACCGCAAGCCCACCATTAAATGCGTCTCCCGCTCCTGTAGTATCTACAACTTCCACTTTAAAGGAGGGAACATAAGTAGATCCTTTCTCATTTACCACTAATGCACCATCTTTCCCAAGAGTAACCACCACCTCTTTTACCCCAGAAGAGATAACCTCTCTTGCGGATTTTTCTGCATCCTCTATAGATTCTACTTTCATTCCTGTAATAAGTTCTAATTCACTTCTATTTGGAGTGATCAAATCAACTTTCTCCCATATTTTTTTATCCAATTTTCTTCCAGGAGCGGGATTAAGAATTGATAAGGGTTTTTCCCTCTTAGAAACCAAGTCTATAGTATAAGCCACTGTTTCTACAGGTATTTCCAATTGAAGAAGAACTACATCTGCACTTAGTATTATATCTTTTGCCTTCTCTACAAGCTCTATATCTACCTCCATATTAGCTCCAGGTGCTACCACTATCATATTTTCTCCTGTTTTATCGTCTACCATTATTAGAGCTATACCCGTATGGGTTTTATCGGTTATTTTTAAGTAGTCGATATTTATGTTTTCACTTAAAAAATTATTTCTTGCTACTTCTCCAAAATAGTCCTTCCCTATACATCCCACAAAATAAACTTCTGCTCCCAGTCTTGCTGCACACACCGCTTGGTTAGATCCTTTTCCACCAGGTCCCATTTTAAAAGGACCACCCATAACTGTTTCTCCTGGCTTCGGAAGCCACGGAGTTCTTGACATAAGATCAGTATTATAACTTCCCACTATAACTATTTTTTTCTTTCCCAAGAAAAATCACCTCCCAAATTTATCCTTTAATAGCACCAAAGGTTAACCCTCTAACCAAATATCTTTGGAAGAATATTACAAGAAGAATACTAGGAATAGTAGCTACTAAAGATAGAGCAGAAAGTTCTCCCCATTGGATTCCATGTCCTCCAATTAACTCTGTAAGGACTACAGGGAGAGTTCTCACACTGGATCTTGTAAAAATAAGAGCAAACAGAAACTCGTTCCATGCAAAGACAAAAACAAATAAGGTTGCTACAACTACACCAGGCAAGATAAGAGGAAAGGTAACTTTCCAGAAAGCTCTGAATCTTGTGTAACCATCTACTAATGCTGCTGATTCTATTTCTTCGGGTAAATCCTCTACAAATCCTTTTATAAGCCATATAGCGAAAGGAAGGTTAATTAAAAGATAAGAAAAAATTAACGCTATATAAGTATCAATAAGACGAAGATTTTTAAAAATTACAAAAAGAGGCATAACAGCAATTATAGGAGGAGCAAAAAGTAAAGAAAGAACAAAGAAAGATAAATTTGGACCTCCATATTTAAATCTTCCTATTCCGTATCCCGCAAAAAGAGCAAGGATTAAAACCAACAGAGCATTTAAAGTCGCTACAATAAGACTATCTCTTACTCCTTTAGCTCCTCCTAATTCAAAAGCTCTCTGAAAGTTCTCAAAGTCAAAATGATTAACAAAGAATATCGGGGGATAATGGAAAAACTCTCCTTTTTGCTTGAAAGCACCTATAAATATCCAATAAATAGGGAAAGCGAAAACTATAACAAAAAAGAGAAGAAGTAAATTTTGAAGCCAATGAATTATTTTTTTCCTTCTAATTCTTCTTTTGAACTCTTCATAAGCCTTCTCATTTGTCATTTGGATGCCCTCCTCATAAATTTTCTTACAAAAATAGTTGCTACAATATTCATAATTATAAGTTGAAATACCGCCAAGGTAGAGGTATATCCAATTCTCCATAATTTAAATCCATTTATATATGTATATAAACTGAGAGTTTCAGTAGCAGTCCCAGGACCTCCCCCTGTTAATATAAATACAGGATCACAAATCTTAAAAATCCATATAGTTCTAAAGAGAACTACTAGAACAAACATAGGACGAAGAAGAGGCAAAGTAACTCTTGTAAAGATTTGCCAACTTGAAGCTCCATCTACATTTGAGGCTTCATATACTTGACGGGGAATCGACTGAAGACCCGCTAAAAGAATTAAAGTTACAAATGGAGTCCATTGCCAGGTATCTACAAGAAATATAGATATTAAAGCTAACTTAGGATCTGCTATCCAAGAGGCACCAGAGCCAATCTTAAGAAGCCTAATTATATAGTTAAGAGGACCGACATGCTCATGATATATAAT
>JAGDWU010000069.1:0-6670 GCA_023256115.1 Candidatus Aenigmatarchaeota archaeon
GAATAAAGTAGATATTCTATTCTTAGATAAAGATTTAGATGTTAATATTGAATGTATAAAAATTAAAATTATCGATAATGAAATTGAAAAAGAAATTTATAAAAATTTTGAGTTTTTTGCAATTAGGGGCGAAAAGTCTGAAAAATATATTTATTTTCCATATTTTGTTGATTTTCAATTTTTTAACCAGTTTGAAAATAAAATCTTAAAATTTAAAGAGTTTGAAAAATATAGAAGAATAACAATTTTATCAAAAGATTTATCTTTTGAATTTTTTGAACTTTTAAGAATTTTAGCCCCTTTATCAAAAAAACATATTTTTCAAATTTATGGTTTATTTGATAAAAATTTTGTAAATCAAAAAAATTTTGTTTTTATAAAAAGAAATTTAGAAAAAGAAAAGAGGGCAGAATTATATTATTTTAGCGATTTAATAATTTGCATAAACAACTTTAAAAAAGAAGTTTTAGAAGCAATGAGCATGGGAAAAAATGTTTTTACTTTAGATGGATTTAGCGGAATAAAATTTGAAATTAATCAAAAATTAATTAAAAAAATCGAAAAAGCTTTAGAGATTGAAGATATAAATGAATATGCAATAGAAATTGCAAAAGAGTTTGATATTAAAAAATCTGCAAAAATTTTTGAAAAAGAATTAATCGAAAAAATTCCAAAAATTTTGACTGAAAAACATTTATAATTTTAATTTATAATTATTATATGAGAGTAATTACTATTGCTAGTGGTAAAGGTGGTGTAGGAAAAACAACAGTAACAGCAAATTTAGCAATAGCACTTGCAAAGCTTGGAAAAAGTGTAACAGTAATAGATGGAAATATTACTACTCCGCACTTAGCAATGCAGTTTGGAATGTTTTATGCTCCAACAACTTTAAACGATTTATTAAAAGAAAAGTCTGCTAATATAATTGATGCTCTGTATTTTCATGAAAGCGGAGTAAGAATTATTCCTGGCTCATTAAATGTTAGGGATTTGCAAGGAGTTGATATTTTGAATCTAAAAAGAATAGTAAAGGAAATTCCATATTCAGATTTTGTCTTAATAGATAGCGCTCCTGGAATTGGAAGGGAAGCGGTTGCTGCAATGCAAAGTGCTTCTGAGATTCTATATGTTACAAACCCTAACATAGCTGCAGCTAGCGATATAATAAAAATAAGTGAAGTTGCAAAAGAAATCGGATTAAAGCAAATAGGTATTGTATTAAACATGGTTAAAAGAAAAATATATGAACTTTCTGCTAGCGAAATTGAAGAGATTACTGGCATTCCTGTAATTTCTTCTATACCTTATAGCAATTTAATAGAGCAAAGTTATTTGCTTGGTAAAACAGTTATAGAACAAAAACCTTATAGTAAAGAATCGATAGAATTCATGAAACTTGCAGCTTATATTGCAGGCGAAGAATATAAAGTTCCTTTATCTTCATACTTACATAGAATAAAAGATTTCTTCTCTGCTTTCTTTTAATTTTTAAAAAAGAATTAAGAAGGTAAGGAGTTAATAAATTCTTTTAATGCTAGCTCTTTTATATAATTTGCTACCTTTTTATCAACCAATTTCTCCCATTCTTTATTTCCTTCACTCATTAATCTTCTAATATTTGTCCCATTTAATACTTCTCCTTTTCTTAACTTTATTTTTTTAACTGGTTTTTTACCTTCAAAACATTTTGCAATCCAATCGCTTCCTGTTACTACTTCGTCAAACTGGTATTTTGAAATTATTTCATTTGCCCATTCTTCATCGCTTGGCTTATCTTCTATTTTTACTACTTCTATTTTTCCTTCATTTATTTCTTTTCCAAAAACGATTTCTAACATTACCCTTCTTTCATCAGCTGTAAATGGATTTGTTTTTGTTCTAGATTTTTCTGCACTTCCTATTCCTACTATTACCTTATCATATTTTTTTATTAGATTTCTAATTACTGCTATGTGTCCTTTATGTAAAGGTTGAAACCTTCCTATGAATAATGCTATGGCCATAATAATTTATTAATAAAAATATTATGCCATTACCAAAAGATTTATTAGATATATTAGCTTGTCCAAAATGTAAAGGAGATTTAAATGAAATAGAAATGTTCTTAGTTTGTTATAATTGCAAATTAGCATATCCTATTTTGGATGATGTTCCAGATTTATTAATAGAAGATGCAATAAGTTTAGAAGAAGCAGAAAAAAATAATTTTAAACATAATATGAAATTATAATCAATTATGCCGGGGTAGCCTAGCCAGGTAAGGCGCCGGCCTCGAGAATGATTAGACTTGGGGTAAATGAAAAATGAATAAAGGTCGATGTTAAGAGAAAGCCGGTGGGCTTTTGCCCTCGTGGGTTCAAATCCCACCCCCGGCGTGATTTATTTTATCGCCAAAATTTATTTTTATGTTATTTTTAAGCAAATTTGGAAAAAGAAACACTATAGCTTTTGTTGTATTTTTATATATTTAACTAAAAAAGCAACGCCCTAAAATTAAACTAAACAAAAACTTTTTAGAAAGAAACTAAAATAACCATATAATTACCGATGTCCATAGGAATAAAACAAAAATTTCAAATTTGTACAAAAAGCCCCCGGCGGGATTTGAACCCGCGACCTCCTGCTTACGAGGCAGGCGCTCTACCGCTGAGCTACGGGGGCTTTAATTTTTTTAAAACTATTTTCTTTATATCATTGAATACTTCTTCAATGCTTCTAGATGCATCTATTACATAACAATTTTTAAGTTCTTTTGAAATTTTTAAAAAGTTTTTTCTAACTTTTTTTAAATTTAACTCTTCAAATATTTCTATTTTGCTTCTTAAATTTTTTATCCTTTTTAGCGAAATTTTTGGATCTAAATCCAAAATAAAAATAATATCTGGAATTGGAAAAATTGAATTTATTTTTTTGAGATATTCTATATCAACATTTAATGCTCCATAAGCTATTGTTGATAAAAAATATCTATCGCAAATAATTATTTTTTTCTTAATATTTGGTAAAATTTCTTTTAAAACATGTTCAGCCCTATCTGCAGTAAAAAGAATTTGTAAAGTTAAGTTTTCAACACTTATTTTTTTATTCAAGATTTTTCTAATAAATTTTCCAATTACATTTTTTGTTGGTTCTTTTGTTAATAATACATCATATCCTAAAGATTTCAAATATTTTGCTAATAATTTGGATTGAGTTGTTAATCCAGCACCATCTATACCTTCAAAAACAATTAACATAATTAAATTTCTTTTACATTTGCTTTAGTTCTTACATATATTTTTTCTAGCTTTGTTTTTTCTTTAACAATTTTTGCAATTTCAATTATTTCATTAATATCAACATATTTCCAATTCAAATTTATTAAAGTATCAGAAGGGTTAAATTGTTGAATAACATAGAAAAAATTTTTTACCTTGTTTTTAAGATACATTACTATTTCTATCAAATCTTTAATATCCAAAAAATTTGGAACAAAAGTTGTTCTAATTTCTAAAAATTTAAAATTACTACAAATTTCTAACGATTTCTCAATTTTTTTAGTATCTATTTTTGTTCCGATAACTTTTTCATATTTATCAAGCGGTGCTTTAAAATCTATTGCAATATGATCTATTAATTCCTTTCTAATTAGTTCTTCAATTACTTTTGGATTGCTAGCATTAGTATTCAAACTATTTTTTATTCCAATTTCCTTTGACAATTCAAAAATTTTAAATAATTGATTTTTTTGTAAAGTTGGTTCTCCGCCGGTAATATGTAAAAAATCTATAAAATCTTTATTCTTTTTTAATTTTTCAATTATTTCATCTATCTCAATTTCATATCCATTTCCAAAAACTAATTCTTTATTTTGGCACCATGGACATCTAAAATTGCAATAAGAAAACCAAACAACAAAGCTTGGATAAAACAAAACATCAACTAAACTAACTTCTAAAATATTTCCAATTTTTACCTTCACTTCATTAAGTTTTCGGTAAGTTTAAATTCGAAATTATTACCATATTGTATTCTTTTCTTAAATTCTGCTTTTTTTCCAACGTTCCATAAATGAATTGGTCTATAGTATCCAACGATTCTGCTCCAAATTTCTGTAGTTGATTTGCAGTTTGGGCAAGTCTCATAAACTCCAACAAAATTTTTTCCACAATTTCTACATACTGTTATTGTTGGGGTTATTGAAAAATAAACAATTTCTGTTTTTGTTACAATTTTTCTTACTAATTCTTTTAATGCCTTTGGATCTATAGCTTCGTAAAAGAATAAATGCACCATTACTCCACCGCTAAATTCTTTTTGAACTTCTGCTTCAATCCTTATTCTTTCAGAAATAGGTAACAAAGCATAATAAGGTGCAATGCTATTTGAATAAAATGGAACATTATTATACATTGGAATAAAAACTTCATTATTTTTAATTTTATCATAAAACATTTTGTAATCTGAAAGTGCAAATTTATAAGCTACAGATTCTGCAGGAACTTCTTCAACATTATATAAAATACCTTCTTTTACTTGCAATTCTTGAGCATATTTATTTACAAAATTTACAACATATTTCATGAATTTGATTGCCTCATCAATTTCTTGCTCATTTAAATTTATCCACAAATTTGGATTTCTTAGGAAATTTGCTGCTGCTTCTGGCAAGCCAACTAATCCAAATGTGCTATAATGAAAGTTTAAATGTCTTAGATAATAAGATGTGATTGGCATTAAACCAGCTTTTAATGTTTTTTCATATCTTTTTCTCATTATACTTAATGCTTTTCTTGCAAGCTCTAATTTTTCAAGCAACATTTCTTCAAACTTTTCTTTTTCGCCTTTGCTTAAAATCGCAAGTCTTGGTAAATTTATTGTTACAACTCCTATAGATCCTGTATTTTCTGGAGTTGCCCACATTCCTTTAATATAACTTTTTTTCAATCCATTTATAAACATTTCTAAATTTGCTGGCATTTTTTCTATATCAATTGTTAATCTGCAGCACATGGAATATGTTGAATCAACATTTGCAACATTACCATTTAAAATATAAATTGTTCCTCTCAATGATAAATTTTCAAATATTAAATCAATTAAATCTCCATATTTTGTACCGTTCCAGTCAAAATCTTTTGTTATCATTAAAGTTGGGATCGGGAAAGTAAATGGAGAACCGTGTGCATCTCCTTCATTGTAATTCAAAATTAATGCCTTTACTATTTTTATTGCCTCATCTAAATAATCTGAAGCTTTTCCAACTACTTTGCCACCAACAAATACCTCTTTTTCTAAATACATTTTTGAAGAATCTAACATTATAGTAATATTTGTAAATGGAGATTGATAACCAAGCCTTGTTGGATAATTTAATTCAAATAAAAATGCTTGTATTTTTTGTTTTATATCTTTTAGATCCAAATTATCATGCTTAACAAATGGAGCCATTAGCAAATCAAAAGCGCTCCATGCACATGCACCAGTAAATTCTTGAGCAGCTAAGTATGCAAAGCTTGAAAGCTGAAGCAAAGCAGCATCTAAATGTTTTGCTGGTTTTGAAACTAAAGTCGGAGTTTTAAGACCTTTTTCAAGAAGTTTTGAAAGTGACCAACCAGCACAATAAGGAATATATAATGAGTGTGGTAATTTATGAATGTGCAATTCATTATTCAAATGACAATTAACAATATCAGAAGAAAAGACAGATGATAAAACTTCTTTTTTTTCAAGTATGTTATCTAAAATATAGGAAATAAAATTTCCATAACTTTTTATTTCATTTGCATTTTCTCTTACTTTCCAGTCTCTTTCCTTTATGTAATTGTCCTCTATTTCTTTAATTTCATCTTTTATTTTCATAACTTTAAGATATAAAAATATTTATATTGACTTCTTTAAATAATTGTATATATTTCGGTAGTTATGCAATTCTGTAGAAAATATGAAAATGTTAAACTTTAATTCTAACATGTTATCTGGTTATAAATTTGTAAATTGTAATGTTGAGCATAGATTTAGTATGTTTGATAAGTTACGTAATTCTTGTATAATAAGAATACTATGTTAATATTATGCCGGGGTAGTTTAGTGGTAGAACGCCGCGCTCATATAAAATGAGCTTTGATTGGTGAAACGCGGAGGTCGTGGGTTCAAATCCCACCCCCGGCATTAGGTAATTTTAAATAAATCTAACTTTTTTTAAATTCTCCTTTTTTGACAAAAGAAAAGATAATATGAAATTTCTATATATTTACTTTATTTTTAATAAGGTACTCTCTCAAACTTTTTCCTAATTTTCATTTCATTTAAAATGAATGCTAAAGCTATAATTAAGAGAATTAAGAAAAGCAAGGTTAAAAATAGACTAAAGTTAAAAACTATTTTTTCTTCTCCCTTTTCATTTTTTTGCTGCCTAATTACTTCAACTAGTTTTTCCTTTTCGTTAGCTGAAATTTTTATAATTTCACTTTTAAAATCTTCTGGATATATAAAATCAAGTCTAATAATTTTTTCTTGTTTTGGAAGCACTTCAAATTCATATTCACTTGCCATTATAACAACTTCTTTTGTTTCAAATTTTAGTTTAACTTTTTCTGTTTTTATTCCAATGTTTTTTATTTTTAGGAAAGTATAACTAACATTATCAACAAAAATTTTTTCTGGTATTATTACTTCTATTTTGGAA
>JAGDWU010000069.1:6680-7403 GCA_023256115.1 Candidatus Aenigmatarchaeota archaeon
ATTTAACGGTAATAATCGACATTGATTATTATTCAGCAGAAATAAAATCTAGATCAGTATTCATAAAAGGAAGGTATAGAAAATATGTAAAACGCAGCAAAAATGTTATTATAAAGATTATATGCATAAACATTTGCTACTCCATTAATAAAATCATAAGGAACAAAAATTTTAAATTTCAAATGCTTTATTTCATTTGGATAAATGTTTAGCAAATATTTGTACTCAACTTTATCTAAAAAGTTAAGAACTATTGTTATATTTTCTTCAATAAAGTCACCACAATTTTGCAATAATATTGTTAATTCATTTTCACCTCTTTTTAATTCTAGATTTTGAATATTTAGAAATGTTAGGCAATGATTTTTTTCTTCCTCTTTTATTGGGATCGGATAAGCAACTCTTTCATCTTTTTTTGATAAGTAATCCAATATTTCTTCGAGTTTTAATTTCTGATCTTTTATTTCACTAATCACTTTATTAAGTAATTGGATTATTTCATCGTCTTTGAGGTCTAATCCGTTTAAAATTTTTGTAATATCGTTGAGCGATTTAATTATTTCGTCGAGCTTTGCGTTTTGTGTTTCAGCTATTTTGAGTAGCTTATCGAGCAAGCTTAATATTTCATTTGCCTTTAGATTTAGCTCTCTCAAAATTTGTAGCATAGTGTTGAGCGATTTAATTATTTCGTCGAGCTTTGCGTTTTGTGTTTCAGCTATTTTG
>JAGDWU010000069.1:7503-8706 GCA_023256115.1 Candidatus Aenigmatarchaeota archaeon
AGTAGCTTATTAAGTAACTGAATTATTTCTTCGATAGTAAATTCTTTCCCAAAGACCGCAAATATTGTATAGTTTGCATTGGAACTAAAAATTACTCTACTTTCAGTCTCATTTCTAACATTTCTTCCATTAACATAAAATGCAAAAACTTTGAAATTTTCATTTAAAGCTTCTAATTCAATTATATCATAGCTAAAAGAATATAGCTTATAGTAAGATGAGGTAGTTGCAATATAACAATCGTTTCTTGAAATTTTTACTCTTCCATCGTTTATTAAATAAATATTTTGCTCAAATTCTGGTCTTAAATAGAATTCTATAGTACTATCGCCTCTAATATCTACAATTCTTTCCTCTTTTACGTTTCCTTTTTCAACTATAATTCTATATCTGCCCGGATCTACAAACAAATAGAGATTTCCGTTACAATCTGTATATGGATCTGCTATTATAACTCTTTCAATTAAAATCTTTGCTTTTTCTATAGGCATCTTAGTTATAGAATCCTTTACCTTTATAACTACATTAGCAGCTATAGAGATTTGAAAAGTAAATAATCCAAAAATTATTGTTATTATGCCAATCAATGCTATTTTATTTTTCATAAAAATATTTTTCAATAAAATATTTAAGTACTTTTTGGTGGTTATTGTTATTGATAAACAAAATTCTCTTAAATAGCAATAGGTTTAATTGCTTTAATTTTATTTTTAAAGAGACAAATAATTTTTTAAGCAAAAAAGAATTAAGATTAGGTTACAACTATTCTACTAAAAAGTTTAAGAGCAAAATCTTATTTAATAGCATCACTTTTAATAAACTACGCCGGGGGTGGGATTTGAACCCACGAGGGCATAAGCCCACCGGTTCTCCAGACCGGCGCCTTGCCTGGCTAGGCTACCCCGGCATAATTGTTTATGGGAAATTTATTTTATAATTTCTCGCAAATCTTCTAATTTTTTGTACATCATTTCTATATATTCTTTTTCCTCAATATTTAGTTTCTCTCCTTTTAAATATTTTTTTATTATCTTCTTTATCATCTTTCTGTTTCTGGATTGAAGATTTTCAAATCCTAAATAGACCACTATGCTAAGAACAATAGAAAATTTCTCAAATACTTCCTTTTCTTCTTTGTTTTTATTTAAATAGTCAAAAAGTGAAAATTTTTTTGATTTTGATAATAAATAAGCTTTTACACCC
>JAGDWU010000069.1:8716-10390 GCA_023256115.1 Candidatus Aenigmatarchaeota archaeon
CCTCTTGAACTAAGATATATTTCAAATTTTCAGCATAAAAAATTATTCCCTCTGGAATATTAATTACATAATTTTTTCCTTCTTTACTAATATATGGAATATATGGCAAAGTCTTTCCTTTAATAATTCTAAAAATTATTTTTTCTTTTCTTTTAAAATTTAACTCCTCTCTAATTTTTTCCTCTACAGAATTCCAAATCTCGTACAACTTTTCTTCGAGTGATTTTATGTTGTTATTAGTATTGTAAAAATACATAAAATTAAAACGCTAATTTTGATTTTACTATTATTCTTTCCTTATCTTTAGCCACAGAACATTTTCTTATTTTGAAAATAATTGTTGATTGCATAGCTATTGGTCCTCTATAGCTTATTCCTGATTCTGATTCACTTAATGGAGTAATATTCACACTATCTATTCTTAATTCTGGATAAGGATCAGGTTTTTTATTACGCAACAAATAGTAACCTCTTGCTTCTATTCTATATAATTCATTGTTTCTTTCGATCGCCCCTCTTATTGTAACTTCTAGACCTCCAGTAATACAGTTTGCACATTCAAATTTATAAGCTGGTAAATACAAAGCTGATTCATTTCTATTTACTTTCATTTGTAAAGATCTATATTGCCCGCGATGGATACCATTACATCTAACTTCAATTTCATAATTGCCGGACTCTATCATCTCTCTAACCAAATTTCTTATTTGTTCCTTTGCTTCTTTCCTTTGTTCACTATATAATTTCTTTGTCAGTTCTAGTTCTCTGATATATTCGTTTTTTGTAACCATAAAGTAGTTATTAATTTTTTAAACCATCTATATTAATGAATACATTTAACTATAAACATCATAAATTAATATTAAGGTTTATTCTAATATTTAAAGATTATGGAAGTTTTGGATATATACCTTTTTCTATAAATACTCTATCTATTCTAACTGCTTTTCCTTTTTTTTCCTTTACCATTTCTTCAGCGTCCATTGTCGCATAGCCAAAAGCTATTAATTCATTTTTCAAACTAAATATTGCAACAATATCTCCTTTTTTAATATTTTCTTGTACTCTTGTTATTCCAGAAACAAATAGTGGAGAGCCATGTGTTAAATAATAAATTGCAGAATCTTTAACAAAAATTTTTTTAACATGATCCAAATAATATTCAGCAGGCTTAATAATTTTCTTTAGTTCATCAAACCTTTCGGTTAAAACCAAATCATTAATCAAAATCATTGTTACAGCATCTTCTTCTTTGAAAATTTTTTTATAAAATTTTTTTGTTTCATCATAAATTCCAATAGATATTCTTCTTAGTTCAGTTAAATGTGCTCCGGCTTTAATTTTTAATCCAATATCATGAACATATTTTCTAACATAAAATCCTGCTTGACAAATTACTCTAAACAAAACATCTTTTCCTTCTTTTTCTATTATTTCAAATTCATAAACTTTTCTTTTCCTTGGCCTTCTTGCTACAGCACTTTTTCTTGGAGGAATTTGAATTATTTCTCCGACAAAATTTTTTTGAACAAAATCATTTAAAAATTCTACATCCAAATCTTTATGCAAATGCATAATTCCTATATATTCTTTATCTAAACCAAAAAAGAGTGGAGCTAACCTAGTTGATCGCTCAAGTAAAATTGGCAACACTCCGCTTGCATTAGGATCTAA
>JAGDWU010000002.1:0-433 GCA_023256115.1 Candidatus Aenigmatarchaeota archaeon
TTTTCAGGATTTTCAAAATTAAGGTTAAAACCAAACAAACTTAAAGAATTTAAATTTGAAGAGTTACAAATTAGTAAAACATTTCTTTTCCTTATGTAATAATTTCTAATATAATCAGCCATTTGCTGATTAACTTTATCACAGAGCCAAATTATTAAACCATCATCAGAAGGATTAATGTCTTCTATGTTTTTAACTGGAAAAAATCTAATTGAAATTTTTCTGTTATTTATTGTTATGTCTTTATATAAATTGTTTAAAAATCTTGTTTGTTCTTCACTACATAAGCATGAAATATTTAATTCGTTTCTATATGTTATTGTATAGAATTTAATTGGAATTCTATAAGTTGAAAATAAAATATTTAAATATCTTTCTGGATAAGAAGTTAAATTATTTGAATCTAAAAATGATAAATAATCAATAATTGGCA
>JAGDWU010000002.1:443-10341 GCA_023256115.1 Candidatus Aenigmatarchaeota archaeon
ATTTTATTTCTTCATTTTTAAATTGAGGTTTAAAAAGTAAAGGAAAAACAAAAAATAAGAAAGTAAAAATTAAAATTAGCGAAATTATTAGTTCATAAGCAAACCATTGGACTTTCATATTTTAGCAAAAACCTCTAAAATATAGCTATCTTTTCCAATTCTTACAATTCTTTTAACTAATGGTCTTTCCATTTTTCCGCAAACATAATTTCCAAGTTTTAATCCAAACTCGCTAACTTCAAAAAATTCTTTTAAAGCTTGATAATTTGAATTGCAATAATTAAAGAAATTTCCTATTTTATCAATAGATGCTGAATTGTAATAACTACCATCATTTATTCCACTTTCTTTGTTATTTAAAACATATTGAGATATCAAAATTGCCCTTTCTTTATTTATATTTTCTTTTAAAAAGTTTGAAAAAGAAAAATATTGATTTATTAAAGTAAAAAAAGCCAAAAATATCGATGCTATGAAAATTATAATTGAAATAAGAAATTCTATAAAAGTTACTTGAGCTTTCATATTAAACCAATTCTTGCACTAACTAAAAACATAAAGAATATAAGAGAAAAAAGAATTAAAGAATGTATAAATCCTTTTATTAAGCTATTTTCAACTCCAATTCCAATAATTATTCCACCAAAAATTGCTTGAAGTAAAGTTACTAAGCTCAAAATTCCAAACATGTAATATGTTTGTGGAATCGTAGATTTAAAAAGATATGATATAGATTTAAAAAGTTCACATATTGCAATTTCAAAACCAACTGGTGTTTGGCAAGGATCAGCAAAAAATCCAGGAATTTCAGATAGAATTGGAATTAAAATTTTAATCATAGTTAATATTATCACTCCTAATATAACTGTTACTGCATAAAAAATAAGGGTAAATTGATTCAAAACCCCTCTCTTTTCATCTTCTACTTCAAGAATTTTTAAAATATACTCTGAAACAGAATAGATTGTTGATGACATACCATAACCGCTCCTTACTGTTTGGGATAAAATGTTAATTGAATTAACTAATTTTCTACTTGCAGAGAAGTTTTTCTTTAAGTACTCTAAAGCTTCTGTTATTGGAACTCCTAATTTTATTTTTTTTGCAAATGTTCTAAAATATTTAGTAAGATTTCCATAGTTTTGTTCTGCTGCTGCTATAAATGCTTTTGCAGTTGGAACACCAGCTTCAATATTTTTTCTTAAATTTATTAAAAAAATTGGAAATGTTCTTTCCATTTCTTTTATTTTTTTTTCATTTTCCCAAAGTGAATAAAATAATATTAAAGCAGTACCAATTAAAACAAATATTATAACATTTAAAGCGGTTGCTACATCAAAAAGGAAAAAGAAGATTAAAGATAAACCAAAACCTACTAAAATACTAAATATTATTATTTTAATAATTCTTTTTTCTATCATGGTAAGAAAGATTTAACTAATATTACCATCATTATTGATAATAAAGGAATCGCAATACATACTATAAAGAATTGAATAAGTAATAAATTTGGAATTGGAGAAATTAAAGAAAATACAGAAGTTAAAATAAGAAAAAGCAAAATTCCTATTACAAATGCTATTATATAAATTTGGAAGAAAAGACCTATTTTTCTTCCGCTCTCTCTTATTTTTTGTCTATATTCGTTTATAATTTCATCGCTTTTTATTTTCATATATTCACTAACGCTACCTCCACCCTTCAAAATTGATGCTAAGCCAGTTAGAATGTTTGCTAATTTTTCTGAAGGAGAAACTAAAATTTTTCTATTTATCGCTGTTATTAAATCTACTCCTCCAAACTCAACCATTTTATTTATTTCTTCTAATTCTTGTGCTAACAAATACTCTTTATTTGTTTCACAAAATTGTTTTATTGAAATGTGTAAAGGAGTTTTATCGCTTATAAACGATGAAAATATTGGTAATGAAAAATAGAGTTCTTTCTCTATTTTTGATGCTCTTGATTTTAATTGTATTGATGGTGATAGAATATATATAAATGAAATTAAAAAAGAGAAAATAAATGCTGAGAAAAGCGAAGATAAAAGGGCAAATGCCTGATTAAGAGTTATAGCACTTAGAAGAGTAGTCAAAAAAATTACAAAAAATGAAAAAGAGATAAAAAACAATAAAATACTTTCTGCATATAGTTCTTCTGCTGTTTTTGAACTTTTAAGTTTTGTTAATACTATTTTTGTGTTTGGGAACATTTCATCTAAAAATTTTATGAAAGGTGAAAAGTTTTGTTTTATAAATTGTTTTGCTTCTATTATCATTTTATTAGTTCTAATATTCTATCTTTTTGAGTATAATAAAGTTTTAAATAATTGTAAAATTGATTAAAATCGTAAACATTATTTTCATAAAGCCAAATTAAAAATTTTGCTCTATTAATTATTTCTTCCTTTATTTCAGCCTCGCTAAGTCCATAAAGACTTTTAATTTTATAAAGAGCTTTACTTTTGTTTTTAATTTCAAACTTATCGTTTGTAGCATTCCAACTAATAACTTCAACAAAGTTAACTTCTTTTTCTGTTGCTTTAATAATTTCTACAACATTTGAAACTCTTCTGACAAATTTTCCTCTATAGTACAATCTTTTTATAAAAACGATTATATCCAAAATTTCTATTAAGCTAGGACTTAGTTCTATCGGCTTTGTTTTTAATCTATCTAAGAGCTGAATAATATCTTCAGCATGGATTGTTGCTAATCCTGTATGGCCAGTAGCCATTCCTTGAAATAATATTGATGCTTCTGCTCCTCTAACTTCGCCAACAATAATATAATCTGGTCTTTGTCTTAATGCCGCTCTTAATAATTCAAACAAATCAACTTCCCCTTCTTTTCCGCTAGAAATAGGAACTCTAGCAATATGCTGAACCCAATTTTCATTTAGTAATTTTAATTCTGCAGTATCTTCAATACTTACTATTTTTTTCTCTGGCCTAATAAAAGATGCTAAAACATTTAATAAAGTTGTTTTCCCAGTTCCAGTACCACCGCTAATTAGTATGTTTCTTCCATAATCTATGCAAAACCATAAAAATGCAAGAGTTTTTGGATCTAAGGTTTTGCTTCTTATTAAATGAATTGGAGTTAAAACATATCTTGCAAATTTTCTTATTGTAAAGTTTGAACCTCTCGGAGCAATATCAGTTGCCAAAGTTGCTTGCAATCTTGAACCATCTGGCAATATTCCATCTACTAAAGGCTGGGCAACGCTTAAATGTTTTCCACACAATTGAGCGAGTCTTTGAACAAAAGAATCTAATTCCTCTTGATCTTTAAATATAATATTTGTTTTTAAACTTCCCAAAAATTCTTCTTTATGAATAACAAATACAGGAATATTTACTCCATCACAACTTATATCTTCTATTTTATCATCACGCATCAAAGCATCTATTTTTCCGTAACCTAAAAAATCTCTTTTTACATAATACCAAAATTTATCTATAATTTCAGGATCATTAATTCTATATAATCTACATGCTAAATCAAACAATTTTCTTAGTTCATCTTCCACATTCTCAGTCATGTAAACCTCTCCAAGTTTTTCTCTAATATAGTTTTCTAGAATTTTTAATGCTTTTTCTTCTTCATAATTGAGCACCGGTTCTATAACTTCATAAATGAATTGATTTTCATTCTCATCAAATCTTATTCTTGCCATAGCATAAATTTTTCCTTTATCAATTGTTAATGGATATTCAAATTCTATTTCTTTTTTTCTTTCTACTTCTTTTATTTCATAAGGTATTTCTGGGATATTTATCCCTTCATAAGAAATTTTCCTTTTTGGTTTGATTAATTCCATCTTAACTTTTTTGGGGAATTCTCTCCCCTTTCCTAACTCTTCTACCATTTCAATTTTTTTGTTCATCCTTAACCAATTTTTATAACCTTCTAATATTTTTTTCCCAATCATGTTAACCGCTATTTTTTATCATTAATGAATATGAAGAATTATAATATATTTCTATCGGTGCTATTGAAGTAGCTCCGATTTTCTTATTTAAAAACTTATCTGTAAATCCGAACAATTTTGTGTAATTAGAAAAAAATTTGGATTTTAGAATTATTTTATTATCTTCTTGATAAATATCCACAAAAGTGTAATGTACATTTTTTAATTTTGGGGCCTCAAGTGATATTTTTACTTCACATTCCAGACAATTAAAATAGTAAAATGTCAAGGGTAACAAAACATAGTTTTTTACCGATTCGATATAATATTTGTTGAGTTCTTTTTCTGAAATTTGATTAAAGTAATGAAATGAAAAAGCCAAAATTGAAGAGATAAATATGAATGAAAAAACTATTAAAACATACTGAATTATAATTGCTTGGCTTTTCATATAATTTTTATTTCATATGCATTATCGCCAATAGTAGTGCTAAAAATAAAATTTTTTGATTTTAAATTGGATTTAGGATTTATAATTTTTATTTCGTAGGTTTTTCCCTCACTTACAATAGTTTTTAAAGTAATTTTAAATATAATTTCATAGGCACTATCTACTTTTCTTGACATCGCATGTATATCAAAAAATTTTTCTTTTCCGAATTCGCATACGTTCTTTCCACAACCATCAATAAAAATCCAAGTATTTTCTGGATAAAAATATTGCACTTTTGAAATAAATCTTAAGGTTATGTAATCAGGATAAAAATCCCATGTACCTTCTATAGAAGTATAAAATTGTTTTTCTGTTTGTTGATAAAGAGATTCTTTTAAGATACTAACTAAAGATTGGGAATTTCTATCGTTGCAACATTCATCAAAGTATTTTATAATCTTTTGTTCATCTGTTGTTTTTTGAAACCAAGGAATTGCCCAATATAGCGCTAAAGAAATTAAAATTATCGAAATAAGTAAAATTGATAAGTATCCAATTGATTCTGAAACACTTTTCATATCCTTATGCTTTCTTAGGAACTGCTATTATAATTTTTCTTTTTTCAGGAGCTTCAACTTTTTCTTCTTTTCTTCTTTCCTTTCTTAGTTCTTCGATCAAAGCTTTTAATGCTTCAACTTCTTCAGATAGTTTTTTATTCATTTCATCTAATCTCTTTGCTACTGGTTTAAATATTTCTGGGCCTATTAATTCTTCTGCAATTGAAGCTCTAATGAAATTTAAAAGCTCACTCATTTGAGAAACTAATGCATCTAGCTTTGGATAAAGCTTAGAAATTTCCATTTTTAATGCTTCATTAGATCTTACAAGTTCGTCAATTATTAGCTGATTTGTTTTTATTATATCAACTATGTCTTTCACAAATGTTGCTCCTCTTTCTTTTTCTAATGCTTTTTCTATTTCTTCAATTCTTCTTTCTAATCTCCTAATTGGTGTTGTTGGTACTAATTCATATTCCTCCATAATATATATTTATATTTATACTTAAAGCTTATCATTAACGTTTTCTTAATTTTTAAGTATTTGGTTTCTTTATTTCTCTATAAATTTTTGATACAAAATAAGAATTTTGAATTAAAATCATAGAAAGAAATGCCAACGATTCAAAATCAATAGGTAAAGGAGAGTCATAATAAACATTTAAATTATTCAGAGTTATAATAAATTTGCCTGCTGAAATCGCATATAAAATGGAAGCATAAAAATGATTAGTTAGATTAGCTAGATTAATTGGATTTTCCTTTTTAATTTTTTTAAGGATAAGCGAAATCATTTTGCCACAAAAATATGGAAGTGTTACTCCTTCTAAGGATGTAATGAAAAAAGAGAGTAAAAGCCCATTTTCTTGACCATAAGAATATAAAAAATGCTTTATGAAACTATTTTTTTCACTTTCTATACTATATTTCTTTATAACAATTAACGTTGATAAAAAATCTGAAGCATTTGTTGCTAAATAGGAACAAGTAGAATAGAAAACTTGTTTGTTTTCTTTATAAAGTTTTTGAACTAACTTTTTTAAATGTTTTTTAACACCCTTTATAAACTAATTACTACTACTTTTTATATTCTTTTTTTGATGCTTAACATTTTTGATTAAAAATGTTTTCTCAGCTGTTCGTAAGACACTATTAAAATAACAACACTTTAGAACAATTTAATGCACCTAGCTTTACTTCTTTAAATTTCTTAAAGCAGGGTTTGCAAATAAAATTGCCCCCGCCGGGATTTGAACCCGGGTCTGCGGCTTTCATCAATCAAACCTTTCTTTCGAAAGGCCGCCATCCTAGGCCGCTAGACGACGGGGGCATAATATGAATAATGAGTATAAATTTATTTTATGTTGCCAAAGAAATTTTGCCCTGCATGTGGAAAGGAAACAGAAATATTCATAAATGGATTTTGTATCGAATGTTTCAAAAAAAGATTTAAAAAAACTCAGTTTCCAAAATTTATAAAAATTTATCAATGCAAATTTTGCAAAAAATTTGCTGTTGGTAATTTACTTTTTGATTCATTGGAGGAAGCAGTTAATAAAGCTATAAAAGATTTCAAAGATCTAAAATTAATTTTAATAGCTGAAAATTTTGTAAAACTTGCAAAAGAAGTTGAAAATTTGATAATAGAAGAAAAGGATGTTGAAATTAAAATAAAACAAATAATTTGCAAATATTGTAATATGATGCAAACTGGCTATAAGCAAGCGATAATTCAATTAAGATCTAAAAATAATGAAGAATTTTTGAAAATAATAGAAGAAGTAATAGAAAAAGAGAGGAAATTTGATAATTTATCTTTTATTTCAAAGATTGAAGAAAGTAAAAATGGTATTGATTTATACATTGGTTCAAAAAAAGCAGCTTATAAAGCAATTAACGAAATAAAAAAGTATTACAAAATAAATATAAAAGTTTCTAAAAAATTGGTTGGAATAAAAAGTGGAAAAAGAATTTTCTTAGATACAATTGCAATAAGATGAAAAAAGAAGAAAGTCCAATAAGAATAGCTAAAGAAAATGAAGTTTATGGAATTGTTGATTCTTGGTATGGAAAAGATAGAGTAATTGTAATTTGTGATGATGGTGTTAATAGAATATGCAGAATTTCTGGAAGAGTAATAAAAAAATTTTGGCTTAAAGTAGGAGACGTTGTGTTAGTAAGAATTTGGCCTTTTGATAAATCTAAAGGTGATGTAATACACGTTTATACATTTAGCGAAGCACAATGGCTAAAGAAAAATGGTTATATAAAAAATTTAAATTTCTAACATGGAAGAAGAATTTAAAACGTTTTTTAAGGTTTTGGATAACATTACTATCAAAAACCTATTATATTTAATTAATAAACAAATTTTAAAAGGAATTATCGGAACTGTAAAAGAAGGTAAAGAAAGTGTAGTTTTTTGTGCAAAGGATTTTGAAAATAATTTTTGTGCTGTAAAAGTTTATAGAGTTTTGCATTGCGATTTTAAATCAATGTACAAATTATTAAGAGCCGATCCAAGATTTGTTAGAATAAAAAGAGATAGAAGAGCTATTGTAGAAAAATGGGCATTAAGAGAATATAAAAATTTAAAAATTGCAGAAAAATTTAAAATATTAGTTCCAAAACCTATTACAGTTTATAAAAATATTTTGATAATGGAATTTGTTGGTGAAAATTGTATTCCTGCAAAACTTTTAAAAGATGTTGAGCTAAATTATGAAAAAGCAAAATTTTTGTATTTAAAATTAATAGAAGAATTAAAAAAAATGAAGCAAGCAAAAATAGCTCATGGAGATTTAAGCGAATATAATATTTTAGTTCATAATGATTTACCTTATATCATTGATTTTAGCCATGCAGTAAGAGATGATTGTGTTTTATATTACGATTATTGGAAAAGAGATGTTGAAAACATTAACAAATTTTTTTCTAAATATTTAAACGAAGACGAATTAATTCAATTATGATTGAATATTTACCATTAATAAAAAAGGAAAATATTGAAAAACTTAAAGATGAAATAGAAAAATCTTTAAATTGTAAATTGAAAATTGAAAATGATATTGTTACATTAGATGGCGAACCTTTAAATGTTATTAAAGCAAAAAAAGTTTTAGAGGCATATTTTTCTGGATTTGAGTTAAATGATGCAATTAATTTAATAAGCGATGAATATACTTTGGAAGTTATAAATGTTAAAGATTATACAAGAAAAGTTAATAGAATGTTTCAATTACTTGGAAGAGTTATTGGGAAAAAAGGAAAAAGTAAAAGAAAAATAGAAGAAGTAACGAATACTAAAATAATTGTAAATGATAAAGATAAAAAAATTTTTATTTTAGGAAAAATCGAAAAAGTGCTGCTAGCAAAAAGATGTGTTGAAATGTTATTAGAAGGAAAAAAACATTCTACAGTATTTAATTTTTTAGATAGGGAGATTAAAAAATTATGATTGATATTTCAGAAAAAATAAAAGAAATTAGCATAGCAGAATTTTTCGAAAAAAATAGACATTTATTAGGATATGAAAATTTGCAAAAAGCATTGTATACTGTTGTTAAGGAATTGGTTGATAATTCTGTTGATGCTTGCATAGAAGCTAGAATATTGCCAGAAATATATGTTGAAATAAAAAAAGTTGGAGAAGATAGATTTAAAGTAAAAGTTGAAGATAATGGTCCTGGAATAAATCCAAAAAAAGTTCCAATTGCTTTGGGAAAGTTTTTAGTAGGAAGCAAGTTTCATAGATTAAAAGTCTCTATAGGAACTCAAGGAATTGGAGCAAAAGGTGCAATATTATATGCACAATTAACAACAAACAAACCAGCTAAAATTGAAACAAGTCAAGGAAAGGAAATACATTACTTTGAACTAATGATAGACACATTAAAAAATGAACCAAAAATTTTGAAACATGAAGTTAAAGAAAATAAAAATAATTGGCACGGAACTTGTATTGAATTAGAAATAGAAGCAAGATATACTAGCAAAATTGACGAATATTTAAAGTTGCTATGGTTACAAAATCCATTTACAAAAATAATTTATCAAAAAAATGGAGAAAAAATCATTTTTGATAGAATTACAAATGAATTACCACCAGAAGCAAAAGAAGTTAAACCACATCCGCATGGAATAGAACTTGGAACATTTATTAAGCTTGCTCGACTTTCAAAAGACTTAGATATCTTAAGCTTTTTAACAAATACTTTTTCTAGAATATCTACAATCACAGCACTAAAAATTTTAAAAATAGCAGGAATATTTAAAGATTTTGGTTTAGACGAAAATATACTAGAATTTTTAAAATTAGCTAAAAATTTAAGTAAAAAAAGTTTTGAAGAAAAAAAAGAAATTGCAGAAAAAATTAAAAAAGCTAAAGAAGAAATAGGAAAAATTAAAATAAAAGATTTGAGCGATAATGAATTAGAAAAAATATTTAAGGCAATGCAAAAAGTAAAATTAAAAGCACCATCTTCAAAAGCATTATATGCTATTAATGAAAAGTATATAATAGAGGCTTTAAAAAAACTTTATGATGCAGAATATTATGCTGCAATAACAAGAAAACCAAAAGTTTATAGAGGTTTTCCATTCCAAGTTCAAGTTGCTATTGCATATAATGTAAAAAATGTAGAAACAAATGAACAATTTATAATTTTAAGGTTTGCAAATCATACTCCGCTATTATATAATGCAAATGATTGTGTAATAACAAAAGCTGTAAACGAAATAAATTGGAGCTTATACAAAATACAAGATGTAAAAAATGTAATTTTAGTTGATTTCATTTCCGTTTGGATTCCTTACAAGAGCGAAGGAAAACAAGCAATTGCTGAGTATGAAGAAATAGAAAAAGAAATAAAATTAGCTTTGCAAGATTGTGCAAGAAAAATTTATAAATATGTTTCGAAAAAGATTAGAGCTGAAATAATAAGAAAAAAGAAAAATATTTTTGAAAGATATATTCCAGAAGTTGCGCAAAGTTTAA
>JAGDWU010000066.1 GCA_023256115.1 Candidatus Aenigmatarchaeota archaeon
GTAAATAATGAAAAAGTTGGAATAAAATTTGGAAAGTATTATGCTAGCATTGGTTCAAACATAGATTTTGATTCTTTAAAAAAATTTTTGGAAATTATCAATTTTCAATATCCGAAAGCATTAGAAATTGCAGATAAATTATCAAAAGAAATAAAGTTATGAAAAAGATTTTAATAATATTAATTTTAATGTTTGTAATATTAGCAGTTTTAATAGCTTTTAAAATTCAAAAACCTTTAGAAATATATTCTGAAACTTTTCAAGCTTTTGAAAAATGTAAAAAGATTTGCGAAAATGCAAAAGAAAAAATTGATTTATCAAATGGCCCATGCTTAGCAAATCCGATTGAAGGTTTAGAAAATTGGGTTTGCGATATTGCTCACAATCCAAGAATTGAAATTGATAATTTACCTGAAAATCAATGCTCAGCATTTAGAGAGGGAAAAGCAAAATATTTTGTAGAATTAGATCCAAACTGCAACTTAATAAAAATTTATTATAAAGGAACTTTTATTTATTCTCTTAAATAATTTTTTAGCATTTGATAGCATTTCCTAGCATTTTCCAACATGTTATGATTATTATTGAAAAAAATATATATTTTTTTAGCTTTTGACTTTAAAATTTTATCACAAACCTCTTTCAATTCAATTTCTGAATAATTATGAGAATACCAATAAGTTCTTCCATGCATTCTTAAATAAACTATTTTATTAAAGCTATAAATTTCTCTTGGCAATTTTGTAAATTCAGGAGCGTCAACACTAACAAATGTAATTTCTAATGCTTTTATTTCTTCTAAAATTTTTTTGTCATACCATTCTAAGCTTCTAACTTCAAATGCAAATCTTTCCTTCAAATTACAAAATTTTACAAATTTTTTTAAATTTTCTAAAGTCTTTTTTGGTTTTAAAAATTGTGGAATTTGAAATAAGTAAAAATCTATAAATTCTTCAAGTGGAGTAAATAATCCTTTAAATTTCTCCCATGTTTTATAAGATTTTTCACTAAATTTAAAAATGTGAGTTATAAATCTATTAACCTTAATGCTCCATCTTAAGTTCGGATTTAGTTGCTCAGTTTTTCTTTTCCAGCTTTTAACTTGATTTTTAAATGGAAATCTGTAAAAAGATGAGTTTAATTCAATTGCATTTAATTTACTATACTTCAAATATCAATCAAAACCATTTGGATTCCAATCATATTGCCAACCGCTAGTACCAACAAAAATATTCATAAAAAATATATTAATGAAAGGAGTAAGAGCAAGGATAGTAAAAGCATTAAATGTTGGAGCTTATTTGAAATGTGTAGATAATTCTGGAGCTACAGTCTTAAAAATTATTGGAGTTTATGGATATAAAGGTAGAAGAAAAAGAATGCCTAAAGCTGGAATAGCTGACATGGTAAAAGTTAGTATAGTAGATGGCGATCCAAAATTAAAACATCAACAAGCTTGGGCAGTAATTGTAAGGCAAAGAAAAGAATATAGAAGGTTAGATGGATTAAGAGTAAAGTTTGAAGATAATGCAGCTATATTAGTAAATGAAGAGGGAGAACCAAAAGGAACTGAAATTAAAGGGCCTGTTGCAAAAGAAGTTGTTGAAAGATTTAGCACAATTGGTAAAATTGCTTCAATTGTTGTTTAATATTTACAAATTTATTAAAGCTATAATGTTGTTTTTATGATATTTTTATGTTGTATATAGAGTTGTGTGATGTTTATGAAAAACTAGAAAAAATTAGCTCAAAAATAGGGAAAACAGAAATTTTAGCTAATTTTTTTAAAAAATGTGAAACAAACGTATTAAGGCAAGCAGTTTTATTAACATTAGGAACAATATTTTTACCTTTTGAAAATAGAGAGCTTGGAGTTGCATTAAAATTAGCAATGAGAGCAATTTCAAAAGCAACTGGCTTTAAAATAGATGAAATAGAAAAGCTTTATGTAAAATATGGCGATTTAGGAAAAGTTGCTGAAATTTGTGTTTCTCAAAGAAAGCAAAAAACATTTTTTAAAAAAGATTTAACAATTGAATATGTTTTTAATCAATTAAGAGAAATTGGTTTTGCGGAAGGCGAAGGTTCACAAGATAAAAAAATATCAATTTTAGCTGGTTTACTAAATTTTTCTCAACCAAAAGAAGCAAGATATTTAATTAGAACTGTATTAGAGGAATTAAGAGTTGGTGTTGCGGAAGGAATTGTAAGAGATGCTATTGTTATGGCTTTTTTCAAAGCTGGCGAAAAAGAAAAGGCTGTTGAAGCAGTTGAATTTGCATATAATATTTTAAGCGATTATGGTGAAGTTGCTGTAATTGCGAAAGAGCAAGGAATTGAAGGTTTAAAAAATGTTAAACCTATTTTAGGCAGGCCAATGCAAGTAATGCTTGGAGTTAAAGCAGAATCAATTGAAGAAGTAGTAAGAAGACATGGAAAAGTTTTAGCTGAATTTAAATATGATGGTTTAAGATTAATAATTCATAAAAAAGAAAATAAGATTTGGTTATTTACCAGAAGACAAGAAGATGTAACAGCTCAGTTTCCAGATATAGTTGAAGAAGTTCTGAAAAATATAAAAGCGAAAGAATGCATAATTGAAGGTGAATGCTGGCCAATAGATCCTCAAACAAAAAATCCATTGCCATTTCAAAAATTAAGTCAGCGAATTCATAGAAAATACGATATTGATAAAATGGTAAAAGAAGTTCCTGTTCAGTTGAACTTATTTGATATTGTTTATGTAGATGGTAAAAATTTGTTTCATTTACCTTTGAGAGAAAGAAGAGAAATATTAAAAAGTGTTGTAAATGAAAGTGAAAAAATTAAGTTTGCTGAAAGCATTGTAAGCAGTGATATAAAAGAATTGGAAGAGTTTTATAATAAAGCACTACAATTAAAACAAGAAGGAATTATGCTAAAAAATTTAGAAAGCGAATACAAATTTGGAAGGCATGTTGGTGGTTGGTACAAAATTAAGCCTGTAATGGAAACTTTAGATGTTGTAATTGTTGGTGCAGAATGGGGAGAAGGTGCAAGAAGCAAATGGTTATCGAGCTATTTATTTGCAGTTAGAGATCCTGATACTGGAGAATATTTAACTTGTGGCATGGGCGGAACTGGATTAACAGAAGAGCAATTTGAAGCAATGACAGAAATGTTAAAGCCTTTAATTGTTAAAGAAGAAGGAAAATTTGTTCATATTAAACCAAAAATAGTTGTTGAAGTAAGTTATCAAGAAATTCAAGTTAGCCCAAAGTATAGCTCTGGTTATGCTTTAAGATTTCCGAGAATTGAAAGAATAAGATTTGATAAAGGTCCGGAAGAAGCAGACACTATAGATAGGTTAATAGAACTATTTAAATCACAAGGAAAAAAAGGTTAAACTCTTCTTAACAAAATTCTTATTTCATCTAATTTTGAATTTATTAAATCTAGTTGAGCTCTAATATGTTCAATCTTTGTTTCCAAAAGTCTTATCCTTTCTTCTATGTTTTTTTCTTGAATTTGAATTTGCTGGCTTGATTGCATTGCTGGCTGTATAGGTTGTGATGAAGATAATGATTGTTCAGCATATTGACTTTGAGAATATTGCTTAGTTGTTTGATATAACTCTGGAAATTTTTTAAGAATATCTTCTTTTAATTCCTCTTCTTTTTTCTTTTTACCAAAGAGGAACATAATTATTTTGTTAAATCTTCTATTAAATGATTTTTCACTTTTTCTAATATTTCTCTTATTTCTTTAATATATTTATCTTTTTGATGCTTATAAAACAAATAATAATAAAGAAAATAGAAAAATTTTTCAATTGTGCTTGTATAGGAAAAAACAATTCTAAGTAATGCTCTAATTTTTATTGTTATATTACCATAACCTCCTTCTTTTGCTGGCATTTCACCTTCAAAAATGTTTTCAAAAGTTATTTGAACATATCTATCTGGAAATTCTGGAGTAATATCAATTCTAACAAAAAATCCTGGCGTGCCACTAATATCATATCTTGTTTCCTTTTCCCATACTTTTGCTGTTTTTACTTCATAGTACTTTCTATAATATGATGCTATATTTCTTATTGCCCTTTCCGGATTTTTGCTCTCTGTTTTTATTACTAAGTATTCATTTTCCGGAATCCAAACTTCATAAACAATTTGCTCCGGCATTTTAAATTTTCATTAGTTCTTTTAATCTTCTTTCAAATCTTATAATTTTTTCTTTTCCTTTTTCAACATATTTTTCAACAATTTTTTTATAATAAAGTTCGTAAAAAATTTTATCCATAAAGAATCTATACACAATAGATTGTTGATATCTTTCTTCCATGGGAAATTCAACAAATAAAGTTAATTTAAATGTTATTTTTACTTTTCCGCTTCCAGTTTCATCTACAGAACTTGAAAATTCTATTTCAGCTAAATAATAGCTAAAGTTATCCAATTTAATTAATGCTCTAAATTTTTCTGAAATTTCTTCCTTTTCCTTTCTTTTTACGCTTGTTTCAAATCTGGCTAAATCTTCCTCTTTTATTTCCAATGCTCCCGCTATTAATTTTTCCCTATTTTTTACTATTATCGAAGCGTTTGGACCTTCATATTCAACAACAATTGGATGAATAATTAAATCAATTTTTCTAACTATTGCTGCAGTATATAATATTGGCGGCTTTAAAAAAACCATAATTTATTATGGAAATTGTAAAAGAGGAAAAGGTTGAAATTTCGTTAATTGAGCAACCAAATGCTATTTCTCCAATTGATATGATAGGAAGAATAAATAAAAAATTAGCTAGCTTAAATCAACCAAAATTAGAAGATAGAAAAGAATATGTAATTTTTGATGGTGTTAAACCTTGGAGCTATGATTTTACAGCACTATTAGGAAAAGTTTTTAATATTGCATATTCAATTTATTTTAAATATTCAAAAATTGCAAAAGTTTTTAAAGTTAAAGAATCTCTTTATGTTAGTCCAACTTATCAACCTTACTATCAAATAACAATAAAGCAAAAAGAAGAAATAGAAAGTTATATAAGAAGCCAGCTAGCTGGAATTGCAAGTTTAGTTAATGATTATTTATTAGCATTGCATGATAAGCGAAAATATGAACACTTTAAAAATATTTTTGATAAAATAGAAAAGCTAAAAAAAGAAGGCAAAAATTTAAAAGAAGAAGAAAGTAAATTAAGGCACATTTTTATTGATCAAGTTGATATTCATACTGGAGATTTTTCTTTGGTTAATTTAGCAAGAACAAGATGGCCAACTTTAATTGCAGATTTTTTGGAATTAGAAAATGAAACAAATCCAAAAGAAATAATAGAAAATTTGAAAAAGAAAAATATTAATATTTCAATGGCGGAAGCGATTGTTCTAGCAAAAAAGAATCTTTTGTATTTAAGTTGGAAATCTGATTTTGAAAAAATTGTAAAAGAAAGATATGAAGAAATTAGCAAATTAGTTGAAATGAGAAGAAATTCTATAAATGCATATAAAAAATTAGTAGCACCATATGTTAAAAAATTATTATCCTACCAAGAATCAGTTCCGTCTAAAACATCATTTTTCAAACCAGCTTCTCAAATGGAAGCATTAGAAGAAACAGTTTATTGGATAATTAAGCCGGTTCCATTTTACTTTTATCCAAAGCCAAGAATTAAATATGAAATAGATGCAGAAACTTTAGGATTAACAAAAACCGAAATAGATTGTTTAACTAAAAAAGATTTAAGCGAAGATGAAAAAGACTTAAAAGAGTTTTTAGGAGTAAAAATTGAAAATAAAAAAGTAAAAGTTGGAGAAGGGTTAATAACAAAAGCTATGCCAATTGAACCTTCTTTAGATAGAATAATTAGAGTTGGGATTCAAATAATAAATGAAAATTTCGGAACAAACTTTACTATAGCGGATGCGCTCAAAATAAGGCAAGATTTATTAGCCGAAGAAGAAAAAGCTGGTGCGAGGGAAACTTTAAGATTATCTCCATATTATGCATTTATTGAAGTTTCTGTTTATAGATGTGTTTTAAGATTACCAGACGGTACAACAATTGAAGATTTTAGCGGAGAAGTTAAACCTTTTTTAATTTCACAAAATTTAGCAATTTTAACATTATTACAACAAAAAGCGATTGATGAATGGTATGAAAATCAAGCAAACCTTTTTTTAGGAGAAATTCCAAGAGAAAAAATAATGAAATTTCCAACATTATTAAAAAATTCTTTAGAAGAATTTTATCAAAAATTTTTAAAAAGAACTGCCTTTTACGAAAAGTATATTTATGAAAGTCCAAAATGGGAGTTAATCGCAGGTAGATATTATTCAGATTTTTTAGTTAGTTTATTTTCAGATATTAAATCTACTCTTAAATCTGCATTTAATGTTCCATTTTAATATTCTAAAAATTGTTTTTCAAATTTTTTAACATATTCAACACTTCTTTTAACATCTACAAATAATTTCTCAACTCTTTCAATATGCTCTTTTTTTATTTTTTTCTCTTTTTCTTCTCTAGCAACAATCCAAGCAGGAGCTAATAATTGTAATGCATATCTTAATGAATTTTTTTCTCCTAATTCTGTTAAATATTCTAATGCATTTTCATCAATTTCAATTTTATCATTTTTAGCTTTAATTTTTATTATTTCCTTTATTTCATCTTTATTGTAAGGCTTAGTATTTATTATTAAAAGTCTATCTAACAAATCAATTGGCATAGCATGTGGAGCTTTATAATCTGTTCCTCTAATTGTTGCAACTCCTCTATTAGTTGCAAAAATAAATATTGGAGCTAATTCTTGTTCCATTGCTCTGTTTAAAAATGCAAAAGTTTCAATATCTAATAAAGAACATTCATCAATAAAAACAACTCCAGGAATTAATTCGGCTTTTCCTTCTTTTACCCATTCTCTGACTAATTCATCAACTTCTTTTCTAATTTCATTATCTATTTCTTTTCTTCCAGCCCCAAAAAATATGCTTGCCAAATCAATTTCACTTTTTGCCCTTGCTAAATCTAATTGATGTAAACTAACAACATAAACAAATTCCTTTTCTTTCAATACTTTTCCTTCTGGTAATGGAACTGGCTTTTCTGCATATAAGCTTTCTTCGCTTGCTTTTACAACTCTTTCACTTTTTCCATATTTGTAAACTCTTCCGCTTTCAACATCTAATGCTATTATATCACCAACTTCTACATTTTGCTGAATTAATTGAATTGCAAATGTTTGATCAACATTTAATTTTTTGCTTTCGTCTTTTGTTTCTAATTTTATTGTTGCACCGATAGGAATTTGATAATAAGGATTATATGGATGTGGCTTATACTTAATATCCAATTCAACAACTTCACCTTCATAAACTTTTCTTATTTCTCTAATTCTAACTCCAATCGCTTTTCTTAAAACTTGAGTTAAAAATTCTGTTTTTTTAATTTCTGCACTATAAATTTCGCTTGCAGCTAAATGAACAAATGGAACATCTTTTCCAAGCTCTCTTGCTATACCTATTGCTAAAGCTGTTTTCCCACTTCCAGGCGGGCCAACAAGCAAAATTCCTCTACCAGCAAATTTTCCTTCTTTTATTAATTTAACAACAATTGCAGCTGCTTCTCTAGCTTCAACTTGGCCAACAAACCCATCTGCAATAAATTCTGCTTTTAATCCTTTTACACCCAAACCTTTTATATGGCTATGTGCTGCTATTCTTTCTATTTCCTTTAATTCTTCTGCCATTTCTCTTATTTCAGGCATAATTTATTACTTTAAATAACAATCTTGTAAATTTTTAATTAAGTTGCATTTATAATGCAAACTAATATAATATTCTTGACTATAAATCCATCTATATTTATATAGCTTCTTTTCAATAAAATTACACTAGAATTTCTGTTTCCCTTAATCTTGGAAATGGTAACGTTTCTCTAATATGATCTAATTTACAAATCCACATTAAAAGTCTTTCAACTCCTAAACCCCAACCACTATGCGGAACGCTTCCATATTTTCTTAAATCTAAATACCATTTATAATTTTCGACTGGCAAATTCCATTCTTTAATTTTATTTAATAATATATCATAATTATCTTCTCTTTCTGAACCACCAATAATTTCTCCATAACCTTCTGGCGCTAACAAATCAAAATTTTCAACTGTTTTTCCGTTTCCACTTTCTTTCATATAAAATGCTTTCAATTTTCTTGGATAATGAGTAACAAATATCGGAACTTCAAATTCTAATGTTAAAACTTTTTCTTCATCAGCTCCCAAATCATTTCCATATTCAATTTTTAAACCTTTCTTTTGCAAAATTTCGATAGCTTCTTCATATTTTATTCTTTGCCAATCTTTTTCTATTGCATTTTTTAAAGGTTTTAAATCTCTTCCCAAAAATTCTAATAATTTTTTATCATTTTCAATAACTCTTTCTAACACTTTTTTTAAATATTTTTCTGTTTCATTTATTAAATCATTTAATTTATACCAAGCTGCCTCTATTTCTAAATGCCAAAATTCATGTAAATGCCTTCTAGTTCTTGATTTTTCAGCTCTAAAAGAAGGTGCTAAACAATATACTTTTTCTAATGAAAATATTAATGCTTCTAAATATAATTGAGAGCTTTGTGTTAAGTATGCTTTTTTTCCAAAGTAATCAAGCGAAAATAAAGTTTGAACCTCTTCAACTGCTACTGGAATTATAATTGGTGGGTTAACTTCTATATAACCAAGCTTTTCCAATTCTTCTCTTAAATATTTTAATAGATTGGATTTCAATTTCATTATCGCATTTTGCTTTCTAGTTCTAATATATAGATGTCTATATTTCATTATAGTCGAAATTTCTTCCCTTCCATGTAATGGAAATGGAGAACCTTTATCAAAAATTTTGAAGTTACTAACCTCTATTTCATAACCTTCTGGTGCTCTTTCTTCTTTTCTTAAGATTCCGCTAATTTCAATAGATCCTTCAATTTGTAAATCCAAAAGATCTTTCCAATCTTTTTCGCTAAAATTTTCTTTTTTTGCAACACATTGAATTATTCCGGTAGAATCTCTTAATACTATAAAAATGTTTTCTTTTAATTCTCTTTTTCTATAAATCCAGCCTTTTATTGTTATTTTCTTTCCAATATATTGTTCATTTAATATATCTTTAATAAACAACTCTTTCATAATTTATTATTATAATATTATAAATCCATAACAATACCAGGTATTCTTGGAAAAGGTTGAACTTCAGCTATATGTTTGACTTCGCAAATCCAAGCTAATAATCTTTCTAAGCCTATTCCTGCGCCTGCGGAAGGTTTTAATTTTCCTTTTTTTGATAGCTCTAAAAATAATACATATTTTTCTTTCTTTATTCTATCTCTTTCCATTTTTTTAACTAATTTATAATATTCTATTTCTCTTTTTGAACCAGATAAAATTTCTCCAATTTTAGGTAAAAGTAAATCATAGTTATCCCATTTGCCTGTTTCAAAATCTTCATAATCATAGAATTGTCTTGGAATGTTTCTAACCCAAAGAAAATAGTCAATTTCCTTTACTATTTTTTCTTCCCAATCTTTACCAAACTCTTTTTCTAATTCTTCTCTATCTTTTTCTTTATTTTTAACAATAATATTAATTCTTCTACTATCACATTCTATTTTTACAACTTCATAAGCTAGCTTCACATCGACACCACTTCGAACAGCAAGCCTATACATGCCGAGAGGTATCTCCTGAAAGCCGCCGTAACTGGGATAAAGCTCCTCGACATACGTCTGCGCCGTATAGTGAGAATACTGGGGATCCTTACCAATAGACAGACGCCTCTGGACAAGATCGGGATCGAGATCCTTGCCTCTGAGCCCCCACCACTTCTCGCTATATTCTCCAAAAAACTCCCAATACAGATCCCACCCTAGCAGATTAACCAGGATTTCCTCGAAATTGCCCCCCTCACGTGGGCCAAGCTTATCAGGCACTGTAATATTTCGCTTAATTGATCTCAGCATATTTATATTGTTTTCAGTAATAACTGGAATTACATTATCAAATATATTCCCATATTTATATATACGAGGAATTGATTTTAAATTTATAGTATTAACCAGTCTTTTTACATAAT
>JAGDWU010000055.1 GCA_023256115.1 Candidatus Aenigmatarchaeota archaeon
ACGTATATTCAATTCTTTGTTTTACGGGAGAAACAAAATAATTTAGTGATTTGGTTGAAGAAAAAAATTTCATTTCAATCATATTTGGTTTTACCCTTATTTCATATGTTCCACTAAAAAATTCTCTTTTTTCAAAACATTCATCTGAAGTAATTGAAAATTGAGAATCTTGTGGAGAAGTATGAAGAGATGTATTTGTCATAAGGAATAAAGAAGAAAGTGGTGCGTAGTCATTTCTTCCTATATCTAAGTTAACTGAATAAAAAAATTGAGCACCTACTAACAAATAAAGAACTGAAAGCAAAACATGTTTGATATTGAACATAAAATTATTTATAAAAGGTATATTTATTTATTTTTTTTACTATTGATTTATGAAGAAACAAAGTTTAGAGGATTTACTTTTTAAAAAGAAACCGCTTCAAATTCTTCTTTCACTTTTATCTGGACCAAAATACATAACACAAATAGCAAGAAAAGTAAACTCACCATATCCGCACGTGTATAAAATTTTGAAAAGTTTTGAAAGAACTGGAATAATAAATTTGGAAAAATCTGGAAGAATAAAAGTTGTCTCGTTAACCAAAAAAGGTGAAGACATTCTAGAAAAACTAAAAGAATTTTTGAAAATTATCGAATAATTTTTGTAATTTTTCAAACAAAATTTGTGAGTTCTCAAACATTTTTTATGAACTTTCAAACAATAAATATAAATATTCAGACAATTATTATAAATTTTTCAACAAATTTTGAAAAGAGATAAACTTAAGTTGTTTTTAGTAAAAAAATATTATTGATAGAAGTTTTTTCATGTATTTATTAATCGGTTTAGAGAGTTTTTCAAATTATCAAAGATTTTGATATTTCCTATATATTAATTTTTATAGTTTAATGTCTATATATTAAAAATGCCTAAAAATAATTTTATTTGTAATTCATATAAAAATCTTCATGCGATTTTTCGATACTATAGTAATATAACTATAGCACTTCAAAAACACGTTTGAAAGTTCACAGTTTTTAACCTCTTAATAGTGGTTAAAATCGAGGAATATGTTTCAATTCTTGAATGATAACCAAGAGCTCATAGATATACTCTAACTATTTATGTTCCAGTGTCCAAGATGCAAATCAAAAAGGATTATTAAGTTTGTAGATGGATTTGGAAAAAATAGAGTATTTTGTTCAGTTTGTCACTTCAATGTATTAGAGCAAACCTTTATAAAATTAGTTTATTACACCGAGTTTGAAGACATTTATAAAAAATGGTGGAAGATGTAATAAGGATATCAAAAATAAATAGAGGAAATGTAGTAGCTATAAGCTTTATAGTAAGGAGAGGAAAGATTTTATATGGATTTATTAAACCTTTGTACAAAATTATCTTTTATGAAAAGGGGAAGACCTAGTATAAGGTATGTAATTTATGAATTAGTTTCAGAGTATTTTTCCCTTTTTCCTTATCCATCTAATGTAAGAAGAATTTGTAAGTTTATATCAGAGCGATTACAAAGCGAAGTTAGTTGGAATACAGTTAAGAAATATCTAGAAGAATTAGCTAAAATGGATAAATTGAAAAAAATAAAGCTCGAGCATTCAAGAAAAAAAGGCGAGGAAGGAATAACTCTTTATGCACCAAAAAGCTGAAATTATAAGGTCGTTCCTTAAAAAGGGATATTTATTAAGTGAAGATGCCTATATTATCTTAGAACAATTAGATTGGAAAACTATATATGAAATAATTCCAAAAAGCGAAAAATTGAAATTATTAACAAAAGAAGAAATAATCAAAATTTATAATGAATTATCTAAAACTGAATTAAAAGAATTAAAAATAGAATATTTGGTTGATTTTTCAAAAAAAGATCAAAATGAAATAAATATTTATAATTATTATTCAATTTTTAAGGATAGATTTAATTTTTTGTCTTCTATTATTCAAAAAAACTATCCCCTTAATTACACTACAATTTCTAAAATAAAAGAAAAAGATGTCAAAAAATTTAATTTAATAGGAATGGTTCTAGAAGTTTTTGAAAAATCATTTATTTTGGAAGATTTGACAGGAAGCGTCGAAATAATAATCGAAAATCATGAAAAACCTATTACAGATGCAGTAATTGGGGTTATGTGTAAAAAAGAGAATGAAAAAATTTATTCAGAGAAAATATTTTATCCAATGATTTTTTCTCAAAAAAATTATGTTGATTTTAGTATTAGAATAAAATATTTTGATAGTTTTTTTGTTAATGAAAATTTAATAAAACTAATCGAGGGTTTTAATATTGTAAGAATCTTTAATTCTATATTCCTTTTTCTTTCTGATAAATATGAGAATGAAATAGAAAAAATAATTAAAACAAGGATAATTCCATTAGACAACAAAAAATTAATAGAGTATAAGAACGATATAGGTTTAATAAGAAATCAAATTGATTATGTTATATGTCAAAGTGAAAAGAACGAATACTTTTCTTTTAATAACATAATAATCGTAAAAATGAAAAACGAAGCTATAATAGAAAAAGATAAAGTTTTATTTCCTTAAATATAGAAAAGAACTTAACATAAATTTATTAAAAACAACTTTATGAATTCTGTAAAATTTAAAATTTTAGATGTTGATTATACAATGCTTGATAATGGTCCATTAATTAGAATAATAGGTAAAACTCCAGAAAATAAAACAATAACAGTTTTTTATCGAGGTTTTTATCCTTACTTTTATAGCGAATATGATGAAAAAATAGAAAAAATATTAAAAGATTTTTCAAATTTAATTGTAAAAGTAGAATTTGTAAGAAAATATAAACCAATTGGCTATGAAAAAGAAAAAAATGAATTTTTAAAGATAACATTGAAAGACCCTTCTAAAGTGCCAGAGGTTAGAGAAAAATTAAATTTAAATAATATTAGAACATATGAAGCAGACATATTATTTAAATACAGGTTTTTAGCCGATTTTAATTTATATCCTTTAAAATGTTATGAAGCTATTGGAGAATTTGTAAATAATACTACAACGGCATTAACTGAATTAAAATTTGAAGCAAAAGAGTTTAGAGATACAGAAGATTTTGAAACAGATTATAAAATTTTATCTTTAGATATAGAAGTAATTAGTGCAGAATTCCCAAATCCAGAAGAAAAAGAAGTTGCAATAATTTCTCTTTATTTTTCTCATGAATATAAAGGAAAAAAGAAATTAGTGTTAGTAAATAAGAAAGAAAGAAGCGAAATAGAAGATGTTTTATTTTTCCAAAACGAAAAAGAAATGCTTCAAACTTTTTTGAAAATAGTAAATGAATATGATCCAGATATAATAGCTGGATATAATATCATTTCTTTTGATTTTCCTTATTTGAAAAAAAGATTTGAAAAAAATGGATTAAAATTTATTTTAGGAAGAATAAAAAAAGAAGCAAAAGTTGAAAAAGTAGGAGAAGAAAAATATAAAGTCTCTATTCCTGGAAGAATAGTTTTTGATGTTTATTTAAGCATTAAAGAATTTTCGAAAAAAGGAGCTTTTAATTTCAAAAGGCTTGGCTTAGATGATGTAAGTAAAATAGTTTTGGGAGAGGGAAAAATATTTGTTGAACATAGTAAAATAATAAAGTATTGGAATGAAGGTGGTGAAAAATTCAAAGAATTAATAAATTATGCAAGCAAAGATGCTGAATTAGCACTTAAATTATTTTATAAATTAAATCTTTTTCCTATTTATGTTCAACTAGCTAGAATTTCTGGAACTTTATTACAAGATGTATTAGAAGGCAGCGAATCAGTAAGAATTGAAAACTTGCTTTTGCGCGAATTTAATAAACACGATTTCATAATTCCCAATAAACCAAATAAAAAAGAACTAGAAATAAGGAAAAAAGAAAAAGGAAAATTAAAAGGAGCAATAGTTTTTGAACCTAAAGTTGGTTTGCAAGAAAATATTATTTATCTCGATTTTAAATCCCTATATCCAAGCTTAATAGTTCAATATAATCTTTGCCCTACAACAATACAAAAAGAAGATTCAAATGTTAAATTTGTTGAAAAAGAAATTAGAGAAGGTATAATACCAAAAATACTTTTAAGGTTAATTGAAGAAAGAGATAGGATAAAAAAGCTAATGAAAGATAAAGGTCAAGCAGAAAAAGAAAAATTGAATGCAGAACAACAAGCTTTAAAAATTTTAGCTAATGCATTTTACGGATATTTAGGATTTATAAAAGCTAGATTTTTTATATTAGATTTAGCAAATACAATAACTTCTTTAGCAAGAATGTGGATAACAAAGCTTAAAGAAATAGTTGAAAAAGAGCTAGGAAGAGAAGTTGTTTATGGTGATACAGATTCAGTAATGATAAAAGGTAAATCAAAGGATTTAAAAGAATTATTTGAAGAAGCAACGTTTTTAGAAAATGAAATAAATAAAAAATTACCTCAATATATTAAAGTAAAAGTAGAGGGAATATTCAAAAGAATCATTTTTCTAACAAAGAAAAAATATGCTGGTTTATTATTTGAGGATTTAGAAAAAAACAAATTAGTTTTTAAAGGAATCGAAATTGTTAGAAGAGATTGGTGTCCACTAGTAGAGGAAGTTTTGTCTAATGTTTTGAGTTATATTTTAATAGAAAATGATACAAAAAAAGCTTTTGAATATGTCGAAGATATTATTAAAAAACTAAGGAAAAATGAAATTGAAGTAGAAAAATTGGCTATTACAAAAACATTAACAAAACCAATTAATAAATATAAAGGGCAGCAACCACATGTTGAATTAGTTAAAAAAATGATAAAAAGAAAAGAGCCAAATGTTCCAGGCATTGGGGATAGAATAAGCTATGTAATAGTTGCTGGTCCGCAAAAAATTGTTGAAAGAGCAGAAAGCATTGAATATGTGAAAAGAAATAATTTACCAATAGATTCAGAATATTACATTTTTCATCAATTATTACCGCCTCTAGAAAGAATATTAGAAGCTATTGGAATAGGAAAATCACAATTAATAAATGGAACAAAACAACTTAACTTATTGGAATTGAAATTAAAGAAAACAGAAGATAATAAAATAAAAAGTCAAGAATTAATTGGAATTGTTTGTGGAAATTGCAATACAACATTTAGAAGAGTCCCTTTAAGTTTAAAATGTTATATATGCAATTCTAGCGATTTTTACTTTTATTCCTCAAATAATAAATCCAAAACAATTCAATTATGAATATTGATAAGTTTGTTGAAGATTTTCTTTCTTCTCTTCAATTTAATCCTTATTTCTTTTTCTCTTTTTATTTTTTATTTTATATTTTGTTTCTTTTTTATCCAATTTATCTTTATATTTCAGGGAATAAAAAAGAACTAAGAAAAATATTTATAGCAATTATTATCGGTTTTTTAATAATTGCTCTTTTTAAATTTATATTTAAAAGGGAAAGACCGGAAAATTCTTTATTAAAAAAGATTGATTATTCATTCCCATCTTCACATGCATATTTTTCGTTTTTATTTTTAATTTCATCAATAAAAACTACAGTTTTCATTATAGTGTTTTTTCTCTCTTTTCTCTCTATCATTTCTCTTTTGTTTTTATTGGTTCATCATTTAACAGATATTTTATTTTCTATTTTTTTAGCTATTGTTATTTATAAACTTGTGGATAAATTTTTTGAAAGAATAACGAAAGAAAAGAAATAAACAAAGCAAAAGAGATTAGCGGTTCATAAAAATACAACGCTAAAAATGCAAAAAATAAAACAAAGATTAAATAGTTTTCATATTTTCTATTAAGTAAAGAAAGGTAAAAGAAAAAGAAAGATAAAAGAAATGTTAAAATAGAAAAGTATGTTTCAAATATAAAAATTAAAATTGAAATAAAAAAGAAAACAAAAACGTATACAACCTTTTTATAATAAAAATTTTTTAGTAAATAAATAACTAAAATAGCTAATAAAATAAAAGAAAAGATTGGAGAAAAGAGAATAAAAAATGAAAATAGATAATAAATTTTAAAATCTTTTGTTTTTAAAATCAAAAATAGCGTTGCAACAAAAATTAAGATGTAAATATAAAATGGAAAAACGAATTTGAAATATTTTTCTTCTTTTATAAATTTAGCATCTAGATTGCTAAGGTAAATCTCTAATTCTTTTTCGTTTATGTTTTCAAATTTTAATATTAAATTTTTTGGATTTTTTAAATAGCTTACTGGAATTAAACTTTTATAAGTTTTGTTATCATACTTAATTACAACATATAAGTCAAAATATCTTTCAAATTCTATTGTTTTAATACTTACATTTTCTAAAATTTTTTTAAGTTTTTCGATTTGATTCTGCGATAAAGAAATATTTATTTCTACAATTTTTTTCCTTACTATTCCAATTTCTTTTTGATAGTTTATTTTTATATTTTCAAACTCTTTTGAATTTGCAAAAAATATTAAAAATGTTATATTATTTTCATTTTCTTTTATTTCGCTAGCATTTAAAGATTTTAAATATTCAAAAAATTCATCTTTTGTAAAGTTTTTATTTTCGAAATAAATTGTTTGATTTTCTTTGTATGCATATTTTTCAATATAAAATTCTATCGGCTTATAATTTATTAAATATTTAACTAGAGTACTGTTTGGTAAAATAATTTGTTTATCAATTAAATAAGATGTTAAGGAATTTTTTATTATTAAGTCTTTTATTAAATTTGTATTGTTAGATTCAAAGTAATATCTTTCAAATTCTATTCCAAATTTTACAAATCCAAGAATAAAAAATAAAAGAGAAAATACAATTAAAATTGCAAGGATTATTATATCTTTTTTATTCATGGATAAAAATAAATATTAAATCTTTTCCCTTTATTTCTTCTAATTTTACAAATCCAAATCTCATAAATTGCACTCTTTCGCCAATATTTAAATATTTTAAGTAAGATTCTCCATATCCATTAATTTCTATTATATTTTCACCTTCTGCTTTCAATACTTTTACTTTAACAAAATCATCATGCATAGAAACCCAATGGATTTTTCTAATCTCTTTTTTTAATTCTTCATCTAAAAATTCTGCAGTTATAGAGTTTTCATCTTTATCAATTATTTTAATATTATATAAATCAATTAATCTCACTTCATCACCAACATTTAAACTATTAAAATCTCTTTCACTAATAAACAAATCACCTTTTACAAAAATTTCTCTTTCCCCTCTTTCAGGAAAGTTTGGATGAAATTTAATCTTTGCAAATTTCCCTTTTGCATTTATTACTTTTAAATATTTTGGATTTTCAACAAACATATATCTATTTGCAATCGGATCCAAATGCTTTCTATTTATTGCTTCTAATGTTTCAACTTCAATTTTGCCTTCGCTTTTTGATAATCCAGTATAATATAAAAATTCTAAAATTGCTTTAGGTAAAAATCCTCTTTTTCTTAATGCTCTTATTGTTGCTAATCTTATATCACCCCAATCTTTAACTTTTCCAATTTCCATTAGCTCTCTTATTTTTCTACCGCTCGTTATAAATCCTTTTATTTGCAATCTACCAATTTCATAAATCTTTGGATGTTCTTTATATCCTAAAGCTTCTCTAATCCAATTTTGCAATTCTGTTCGCATTTCAAATTCTTTACTTCTAAATCTATGTGTTACTTTTTCTATTGCATCTAAAAATGCAGTTCCAAAATCATATGTTGGCCAAACTTTATATTTTTCTCCAGTAATAGGATGCTCTTTATTTATTATTCTCATTAATGTTGGATCTCTTAGAGTATAATTTTTGCTTTTCATATCTATTTTAGCTCTTAAATGAGCTTTTCCTTCCTCTATTAAACCAGAAATCATTTCTTCAAAATATTTTAATGATTTCTCTATACTCATATTTCTATGCTCGCATTCAATTCCTTCTCTTCTATATTCTTTTATTTTTTCTTTTGGACAAAAACAAACATATGCTTTATCTTTCAAAATTAGTTCTTTTGCAGCATCGTAAAATTCTTCAATGTGTAAGGATAAAATGTCTTCCTTTTGCCATTCAATTCCTAACCATTTTAAATCTTCTCTAAATGCATTGTAATATTCTTTTTTTACTTTTTTTGGATTAGAATCTTCGAATCTTAGAATGAATATCCCATTATACTTCTTAGCATAATAATAATTAACATATGCTGCTTTTGCATGTCCTATATGCGGATATTTGCTTGGCTCTGGTGGAAATGCAGTTATAAAATTTCCTTTTACTTCAAGCTCTGGCCATTTATATTCTTCACTTTTTTCTTCTATTGTTATTCCTAAATCTTCTGCAATTTTTTTTATTTTTTCAATTTCTAAATTTTCAAATTCTTTTATTTTTTGGTTAACAATTTCCAAAATTTTTTTAACTTCTTTTCTCAATTCTGGATTTTCACTAAAAATTTTTTTCATTATTGAATTAACATTAGCTTTTCCATGCTCTAAAATATTCTTTATTACCATTTTTTCAACTAATTTTTCTATGTCCATTAATAATTATTTTTGTTTTCTAATTATGCGCCGGTCGTCTAGTGGTAGGACGCGAGCTTCCCAAGCTCGGGGCCCGGGTTCAATTCCCGGCCGGCGCAGTAATATTTTTTTAATCAAAAGTTTCAAAAAGTTCGCAAGCTAAGATATTTTTATATCTGATTTTTATTATTTAATCCTATCGGGCTTCAAACCTTTACAGAGCTTTATACCTTTAATCTCTTATTCTATAGACCAGAGTGATATTAATATACATGTTTAGATCTATATCACATTTCATTTGCGTTTCGAATATTTAAATATTTATTTCTTACGTGGCAACAATCCACTACGAAAGTTTTAAATGTGTTAAGGAATTGTTGTAACAACCATCTAGAAGGCTCATTCTTCTAATTCTAGAGAATGTTTCGATTTATTGAATGAGTAATTACTTTACCTAAAAATAAATAAAATAAATAATGATAAATTTGTCAGGAAGGAATTATATTTTAAATTTAGTAAAAGAATTTCCAGAAATGTTGACAGAAAAAAGATTGGTAGTTTTTATTGCAGATGGATTAGGTTCATTTAATCTTAGATTACCTTTTCTTAAAAAATCTATTTACCACACAGTTTTTCCTTCTTCTACTCCAACTTTCTTTTATTCTTTCCATTCTTTGTTAGAGCCAAAAGAACATGGATTTTTAGAATGGTTTATGCGATTTAAAAATTTAAAGAAACCTATAATTATTCCACCCTGGACAGATCTCGATGGAAAACCAATTAAATTAAAAAAGAGGGAGGTTTTTCCTTTTAAATCACTTTCCGAAATTTTATATGAAAAAGGGTTTTCTTGTTTTTACTACACACCCTTTGCTAACTCTATTTTTTCTCGTTCAACTAGTAAAAAAGCAAAACTAAAGGAGATTAAATATCTTTCCCAAGTCTTTCCTTTAGCACAGGAAGATTTTATTTTAATTTATTGGCCCTCTCCAGATGAAATATTGCACCACGAATTTAAAAATGAAAGTTTTAGAATTGATACTAAATTTTTAGAATTTTTCATAAAAATTTTATATAAAAAACTACCTAAAAAAACTAAACTAATTATCCTTTCTGACCATGGCCAAACAAAAATAGTAAAAAGATACAAATTGCCTTCGAT
>JAGDWU010000104.1 GCA_023256115.1 Candidatus Aenigmatarchaeota archaeon
AATGCTAAACCACCTATCCTTGGAGTAGGTCTTTTATGAAACTTTTGAACACCTTCGTGTGAATCATGAAAAACATTTAATTTTATAAAAATCAAACATAGTATAAAGCTAACGGTGAAACTAATTATAAGATACGGCATTAATTAACTATCCTTTTCTTAAAAATTGTATAACTTTAGATACTGGTTTAATTATAGGTAAAAGTATACTGGCTTCAAGGTTATTATCTTTCCAACTCTTATAACATTCTAAATTAGCTTGAAAAATATTTTTTAAGCTCTTATTACTTGTTCCTCCTATTTTCATTTTTACTAGAACTTTTTGTATGTAAAATGTGGAAATTTTGTGCTTATACAAAAACCTAAGCATTAATTCATAATCGGCTGCTATTTTGTAAGATAAGTTAAAAAGACCGTATTTTTCATAAATTTCTTTTTTCACAAAAAAAGTTGGATGTGGAGGCATCCAGCCGTACTTGAATTTTTTCAAGTCAAAATTTCCACTTTTCCAATATCTAACAACTTTGGAAGTATCATTCTTCAGAACGTAACATAAATCACCATAACAGGAATCGACTTTTTCTCTTTTAAAAACTTCAACCACATCTTCTAATACATTCTCGTAAGCAAACAAATCATCTGAATGTAATATTCCAATAATATCACCACTGCTCATTAAAATACCTTTATTTAGCGCATCGTAGATACCTCTATCTGGTTCAGATATTATCTTAACTTCATAATCGACAGAATTTGAGTATGATTTACAAATTTCTACAGTATTATCTGTAGATTTTCCGTCTATAATTATATGTTCGATATTTCTATACGTTTGATTTTTTAAACTTTCTAAGCATTCATTAATGGTTTCTGCTGAGTTGTAAGTCGCAGTAATAATAGACACTTTCATTTTTCTATGACCCTCTTTTTCTTAAATGTAGCAGGATTACCTTGGTATATTCCAAAAGGCTCTGTATCTTTTGTTAGAACGCTTCCAACAGTTAAAACTGAGTGTGATTTCATCTTAACTCCGGGACAAACAATTGCTTTTGCACCTACCCAACAACCGTCTTCAATTGTAATTGGTCTTACTATAAGATCAAATGTCTCTTTTTTGAAATCATGATTACCAGTAAGAAGGTATGCCCCTTGACTTACACAAACATTATTTCCAATTTCAACCATCGTAAGATTGTCTATCCATACACCTTCTCCTATCCATACGTTGTTTCCTATTTTAAGAAACCATGGGTATTTTATGTTTACATTAGGTTTTATAATAACGCTATTACCTACTTTTGCACCGAAAATTCTGAGTAAAGCTGTTTTGATTTTATATGGATAGGGAATAGAAGATTTGAAAAATATTATATTTGTAATATACCATAAAACCCTTTTAATAATACTTCCGGGCTTGTACCATTCATTTGAATATTTGCTTAAATCAACCTGTTTCATAGTTATTTTACTTTCAAAAATTCTTCTATTATATTTTTAATAGGTATGTTTTCTTCCTTCGCTTTCTTCTCAATCTCATAAATCTTTGCATCAACAAGAAAACGATACAAGATTTTTCACCTCCTTAAAGCTTCCTCGTACATTGCAATCACCTTATCAACCACCCTGTCTATATCGTACAGCTCTTTTACCATTTTTTTAGCATTTTCTACTTTTTGGCTCAAATCAGTTTCTAATGCGTATTTTAACCCTTTATACACACTATCAACCGTGGTATTTACTATTATACCAGCATCGTATCTTTTTATCTCTCTTGTTATACCGACTTTATCTGAAACGACAACTGGCAGACCGCAAGCCATTGCTTCTATGACTGCCGTTGGTAAACCTTCAGAATAAGAAGGCAGGACAAAAAAGTCGCTTCCGTAAAAAGCAGTAAGTTTATCTCGTCCTGTCAAAAGTCCTGTAAAAGTTACAGCCTTTTCTAAGTTATATTCTTTAACCCAATTTTTAACTTTACTTTCATAATTATCACCGTCATCTTTTCCGACAATAAGTAGATGAACATCTTTCCTTTCAGAATATAGCTTAGCAAAAGCAGGAATCAATAAATCTAAACCTTTTTTCCAATTTATCCTGCTTAAGAACAAAATAACCTTCTTATCCTTTAACTGGGGGTATTTTTTTAAAAGTTCAGATTTTTCTATTTCAACCTCAAACTGAGTTAAATCAATCCCGTTTGGAATAACTCTCAGTTTTTCTTCAAATTCTGGATAGAATTCTAAAAAATGTTCCCTTTCTTCTTCCGTAATAAGATGAATAATCTTTGCTTTTTCTAAAATTCTTTTTCCGATAATTTTCATATACAGGTCTTTTTTTAATTTTTTATACCAAATCATTTTGTATGCTTCTTTCATAAATGTTCCGTGAAGGGAAATGATATAACTTTTATTTGAAAAATAAGCTGCTATGTTATAAAAATCGAAGGGCATAGCAATATGAATTATATCAAAGTTTTCATTCTTTGTTCTATTAATAAACTTTAATGAAAAAGATGGCATAATCCATCTTGGCAACTGCTCTTCTATGTATTCAACCTCAAAAGGTAGCTCTTTTACAAAATCCAGTTTATTTCTGTCATATCCTTTTGGAATAGGTGATAATACTTTAATTTCTACTCCTCTTTGAGACAATTTAATTAATAGCTCTCTGATAACTGTAAAAGGACCACCTATTTCAGGATAAAATCCAACTAAATGTAAGACTTTCATTTTTTTAACTTCAAAATATCTTCTATGCCTTTTAACATTTGTCTTGCAGCGTTTTGCGGAGTATATTCTTTAATAATTTCTTTCGAAGCTTCTCCCATTTTTTTCATATCAACTTTCCCCATAATAAATTTTAACATAATATTTTCAAGTTCCTTTTGATTTAACGGGTCAAATCCAAAGCCGTTTATTCCTTCTTTTACTAAATCCCAGTAGCTTCCCGCTCTTCTTGAAACAACAACAGGAAGTCCGCATACCATAGCCTCATTTACTACCAGCCCCCATGGTTCTGATAAACTTGGCAGTATAAAAACATCAGCCAGAGCATAGTATTCAACAACATCTTTCCAAGATTTACCTCCTACAAAAAACACACAACTCTTCAAATTATATTTTTCTATAAATTCCTCTAATTCTTTTCTTTGTGGGCCATCTCCAACTATTATTAAGCCCCAATCTTTTGATTCCTCTTGATTTTTTATTAAGTTATCAAATGCCTTAAGTAGAGTTATTAAATTTTTCTCCGGACTTAATCTTCCTACATATATAAAGTTATATTTATTAAATCCGTATTGTTTTTTTAACTCATCTCTTTTGATTTTGTAATTTAAACAGGTATTTTCTATTGTGTGATTATCTGTAGCTTGAAATCTTATATAGATTCTATCTGCTCTCATTCCAAGTTTATTTACATATTCTGCAGATTTGGTACCATAACAAAAAGCCCCATCACACATCTTTATAAAAACTTTTTTAATCTGTTCTTTAATCCAAATTCTTTTGTGATCATACTCGGTTGAATCAAAACCGGTTATTACTTTTTTACCTTTAAGTTTTGAATAAAAAACCACAAACCAGTAAGCCCAATCAAAGTATCCGGGTACAATAACTAAATCTGGGTTGTATTCTTTAATTTCTTTTAACAAAGATTTTATTCTTTCTGGCAAAGAAGTTTCTTCATAACTTTTCTCAAAAAGAATTTTCATTGGATATTTGTGAATAGATAAATCTAAATCTCCAAGCTTTTTCCTTCCTCTTTCGTTTATAGCGACTTGAATAACTTTTAAATCAAAACCCTTCTGTTGACACAGATTATAAAGCTCACTAAAAACAACAGCCTTATAATGGCTCCATGCAATGTTATGAATCATGAGAATTTTATTTTGCATTATGTTTCCTCTTTTTACATAGATATAGGGGAATAATTAAAAAAATAAAAATTTTAACAAAACTTAAAAAGAAATGATGTGTTGTATGTGTAATAGCCAACAGACTCACAGGATACAGCTGTAATAAGACAGTCTTAGCTATTATGTTATTTCTATTAATTGCAGATTTATACCATCTACTCATAATATATCCTATCAGAAAAAATTTAATAAAACCAAACCACCAAAAAGACTGAAAGGCGTCTGCAAATCCAGTGAATGTTGTTCCAACAACTGGTGTATGTCCATAAACTAAGTATGCAGTATCTGGAAAATTAAACTTTAATCCTTCTTTGAAATCTCTACCTAAAAAAGTAGCTGGTATATAAAAATGAACAAACATATTCCAAATTGAAAGTCCAAAATCGAAAAAAGGATACTTTTCACTAGAATCTATTATTAATGTTGCATTTAAAATTTCAGTAGTAGGATTAGTTAAAAAATCTTTAAATAAAGAAAACCAGTTAATAGAAAAAGCTAAATTTAACTTTTCTGAGAAAGCTGAAAATTTATTCTCGGAAAAAACTTCCAAACTTCTATACACACCAACGAGATTTATGAAAACTACACCAATAAATGATAAGGATATAAATAGAATTCTGTTTATGATAAAACCTTTTTTCCACCAGAGCCATAAAAGAAAGAACATAATAAATTCAAAAGTATCTTCTCTTCTACCAGCTAATATTATTCTTTCTAAAAAAAAGTAAGATGAAGCTATGATCACAAACCAGTTTAAAAATGATTTTTTATATAAATCTATAACTAATGCTACTCCTAAAGAAATAGAAAGTAGTTTAGCAAAAAATACATATACCGTTATTATACCTTCCCATTGTCCTCCAAAAAGTAAAGTAGCTTCTTCAGCCATTAAAGAAACCTTATGATAAAAATAGGCTCCTACTAAGAAAATTATAAAATTAAAAAAAATTAATTTTTTAAAATCAATCTCCCAATTGAAATGTTTTACTGTCTTTTTATTAGAATAATACCCAACAAATATAGCTACAGTGCATATGGTTATAAAAAGTATAGTTTTCCATAAAATTTCAGGATATTCATTATTATAAATTAGACCATAAATCTGTAAACCAGCCCATCCTAAAATTGCTAAAGATGCTAGTAAAGGATATCTAAATAAGTAATCTTTCTTTCTGAACTCATATGCGAAAATCAGCATACAAACGAATACAAGAAGTATAAATAAAAAGTAGTTAAGCTCTTCCATGTTTCATCTTTTCAATCAAATTTAATATGTCTCTTTCGTATCTATTTACATCAAGGTAATCTCTGATACTTAGTATATTCTTTGAGTGTTCTTCTAATAATTCAGGATTTTCAATGTATAATTTTAATGCCTCCGCTATAGCATTAGAGTCTCTTATGGGTATTATTTGACCTGTTTTTATGTGTGAAATAAAATTCTCCGAACAAAGCATTACTATGCTTACTTTCATAGTTATCTCCCATTTAATTTTCTATACAATAGAAAGGTTTCAAATTTTATTTTTTCATTCTCAAGCTTAGATTTTGAAATTCCATTTAAAATAACACCAAAAACATCTTTAAAAAACGATAACATAAAGCCATTTCTAATATAATTTTTAAAGTGAGGAACCAATTTATAAATTGCAATAGGCAAGGCATATTTTATAGGTAGAAGCCGAAAGACATTTTCAATGTCATGTCTAAATCCATAGTATATTATATCATATCTAACTCTGCCTTTTGGTGAAGGCTTATGATAAATTTTACAATTGGGATTATATATTATGTCATAACCTTTATCAAGAATTTTCAAAGCTAAATATGTTTCCTCTGCTTGTCTAAAATAATCGGGGAAAAATCCGACTTCTTTTAATACATCCCTTTTTATAGCAAAACCAGCTCCAATAAAAACTCCTACTTTTCTAACAGTCTCATAATTTTTCCTGCTTGAATTTTCTTCTTCTATTTTACAAGCAACTACGGCAGCATTTGGAAAATCGTTGAAAGTCTTTATAACTTCTTCTAAACAATTATTGTCTATTTCTGCATCATCGTCCAGAGAGAAAATTATATCACCTGAAGCATTTGCCATAGCTATATTTCTGCCTATAGGACATCCAAGATTTTTATATGTTCTTATTAATTTGATGTTTGGATGTTCCCTAACTAAAGTATTTAAAGCTTCAAAGGTACCATCTGTTGAATGATTATCTACAACTACTATTTCAATATTCTTATATTTTTGATTTAATACACTATGTATCGCTTTCAAAACCTCTTCTTTTCTATTCCATGTGAGTATTACAACTGAAATTAATGGATTATTTCCCATTTTTTACCTCTTTGTAAATCTTTATCAGAGATTCTGCGTATTTCTTTTTATCTAACATAGTTTGAGCTCTATTTTTGAGATTTTGACTTAAAGTTTCTGTAACTTTTAGTTCCCACAATTTCAGAATACCATTACTAATAGATTCAACATCGTAAGGGTCAAAATATATTCCTAAATCACCTAATTGATATGGCATGCCACATATATTTGATGTAGCAACTGGTTTTCCTAATATCATAGCCTCCCATACTGGTAAACTTACAGATTCAAACAAGGTAGGAACAATAACCCCATGGCTCAATTGATAGAGGGAAACCAAGTCTTCTAAAGGAACAAATCCTAAGTATTTTACATTCTCCTTTAAACCAAGAGAATTAATCATCGCCATTATCTTACCAAGCATACCATTATCAGAACCGGCTAATATTAAATTAATTATTACTCCTTTATCTCTTAACATCTTAATGGCTAACAATAATCTTTCGTGGTTTTTATCAGAAGCCAAAGTAGCTGGATAAAATATATACTTATCTGGCAGAGAATACTTTGCTTTTACCTTTGATAAATCTTCAATTATGGATAATCTGTTTGTATAAATGTCTGGCAGAGGGGAAACTAAGACTTCAATTTTTTGGTATGATGTGTTTAAAAATCTTATTATATCTTCCTTTACAAAGGGTACCTCTGTTATTATTTTTGAAGATTTTTGGGCTACTTTTTTAAAAATTTTTTTCATTGTTAAATGAGTAAAATAAAGTTTATCCGTAGGTTTTTTGGAAAATTCAGGATAAAATAACCTTAAATCATGCAAAGTTACAACAAATGGTTTCTCTACAAAGAAAGGTATAGAGGAACAAGAGTGAAATACGGTGTAATGAATCAAATCCAGAGAATTTATTATATTTAAAGGTAGAGAAACGAATCCGGTCTTGGTGTAATCAAATTTTAAGTATTCTGTAAATGGAAGAAACATTGGAGCTACTCTGTAGATTTTTTTAAAAACTGAGAAATCTTCTACTAAGATAGGTTTAACAAATATTTTTTTCCATCTTTCATTTTCTGTTATGTGTTCATAAAAGGGTCTATTTAATTCAGATAATATTAATACGTATTCATTTTCTGTATCGTACTTGTATAAACTTTCTACTAATGCTAAAGAATAGGTATTAACACCAGTTAAGGATGGACCACCACCCAAAGAGGCAGCAAATATTCCTATTCTCATACCTTTAAAACCCTCCTTTTAATTTCGATGAAATCTGTTTTTGATATAAAAGTAAAGCCTATTAGAGTTAAAATTAATAAAAATAATAATGATCCAACAATAACTGAGTTAATAAAAGTAATATTTAGAATAAAATTAAACCCAATCATTACTATAACAATAATGTAAACCAAAGCTTTTAATAATAAATCTATATAGAATTTTTGTTCTACTCCTACAATTTTGTTTAGATAGTGTATATACACTGGATAAGGAAGTAAAATAAAGCTAAAAGCTACAGCAGCACCTATCAAACTGTATTTAGGCACTAATAAAACCGCTGCAACAAGATAAGAAACAGAACCTACAAATGATGAAATCATATTAATGTAAGATTTACCAATTCCATTATAAAAATAGTATCCAACATTTGAAATTGATACAAAGAAAAATACTAAAGCTATGATTATAAGCAATGAGTAAGATTTTTCTGCTATGTTGTTTCCAATCCATAGAATTAGAAAAGGTTTTCCAAATAAAACTAAGCCAGTAAAAATTATGATAGAAGTTAGAAATAAATACTTTGTATATTTTATATATAACTCTTTTAATTTTTCTTTATCTCCAAAAGAATTTATAAAGCTAACAGCAGGCGTCAAAAATTGTATAACTGAGGATATAAATCCATTAGCCATCTGCACTATCATAAAAGGAATCTGGTAATAAGTTACTGCAGCTGTCCCTAAAAAGTAAGAGATAATCATTTTGTCTACACGAAAAACTATATTGCCAGTTATAGCATTTATACTTGTATATACACTAAAACCAAATATTTCTTTAAAAACATCTTTCTTGAAAGATAAAGACAATTTTAAGGTTGGTAATAATTTTTTTGACGAGTAATAATACAGAAAAACGCCTAAAAGTTGAAAAATAACATAAAAGGTCATCATTTCTACTAAGCCATATCCTAAATAGAGTAGAAGAACACTTGACATTATAGAACAGAACCAAACAAAGTTTTGAATTTTAACTGCAACATCGTATCTCTGCAATGCTTTTGGTATGTTTGAAAATGTTGAAGATAGCAAATTTAGAAAAAAACCAACAGATACTATTTGAAAAGATAGTATAGAAGTTTCTAAATGTTCTGATTTTACTTTAAAGACATATAAGCTTAGAAATTTCGAAAATGTAAATATAATAACTGCTCCTAATAAGCCCATTATAACATTAATAAATAAAGAAGTATTTATGATGTCGTTTATTCTTTTAAAATCTCCTTTAGCTTCGTAATGGGATACAAATTTTATAATTCCTTGCCCAAAGCCTAAATCCAGAAAGGATAAAAGTCCCATAAGAGATATAACAAGAACATAGATACCATAAACTTCAGGAGTCAATTTATGGACAATGTAAGGAGTTGTGAAAAGCCCTACTAAAACTGGAAATATAAAACCTATCGCATTATATACGGCATTTTTTAAATTATTTTTCATCTCTTACAATTTGAATCTTTTCAGCGATGCCTATTATATTTGTAGTGTTTATAAATCGGCTATCTAATGAAAAAATTTTACCTAATATAGTAGATATTATTTGTCTAACTGTTTTTTTCAGAATATTTTTTGTTAGATGTGGTTCGGGGATAACCCTGATATTTTTAAAGCCAACGGCTCTAAATAATTCATTTATACTTAGTTCTGTAAACATATTTCATGTGTAAATCCAGAATATCTTATATAAATACCAGAAAGAGAACCACCGTAAGGAACTCTAATCAAGATTTAACCGTTATTTTCAAGTTTTTCATAGAGATAGATAGTAAACTTACTATTTCAGACTTATTAAAGTGCTCGATAACATCAAACGCTATAATCAAATCCCATTTTTGGTCTGAGTTTCTGAAAAAGTCAAATACATCTTCATTTTTTACATCGATGTTAAAGTTTTGATATACATAATTGCAACATTCTGGAATTATGTCAACTGCTTGAATATTAGAAAATCCCATCTTTTTTAAACTA
>JAGDWU010000103.1 GCA_023256115.1 Candidatus Aenigmatarchaeota archaeon
TTCTAACCTTCTTACAACATAATCTGCGTCTTTCAAAGCATTTCTTTCAATCCTACATTAGTCTGATTCTAACCCGTCACAAATTGCGTTTATCGGCTCATTAGGCTTGCTCTATAATTAATATATTTCTTGAAGTCTTAAAGAGCCTTTCTCTTTAAGAACCTCATAGAAATTTTAAATAAATGTATCAAAATTAACGGCTATACAAATCTGTAATAAAATAAATTTAAACATAACTCGAAAAGTATGTAAGAAAAAGAAAATGTTGAAAAAAATAATTTAAAGTTATCTTTAAATTCAAAATTTCTAAATCTTAATACTATTTCATATAAAATTCAAAAATTGTTTTATATTGCTTTTAGCATTTTGGTATTTTTTGAAAAATCTTCCTCGCTAATTAAAAGCTGAATAATAAAATTTTTAACTTCCTTTATATTTTCATTATTTCCAAATCTAAATTTAATTTTTAATTAACTATCTAATGAATTTTTTAAATATTCTTTTTCTTGTAGAAATTGTCTATTCAGATGTATAATGGTTAAATCTTTTTGCAAATACTTCTACTAATATTTGATTTTAAAACTCTTTAAATATTTTTCCAACATTAATTGAAAAATGCATTTCTTGAGTTAAATACGCTTAGAATTGGAAAAATTTCATTGCGCCGGGGGTGGGATTTGAACCCACGCGGGCTTATCGCCCAGCGGATTTCTTTCAACACTTAAGGGTTTTTTCATCTTTCATAGTCACGCCAACCCTTTCACTCAAGTCCGCCGCCTTGACCTGGCTAGGCTACCCCGGCATAATAATTTTATTTAAAAAGTGTAAATTTATAAAATTTCTATTTGATCTTCTTTAAATCCGTACTTAACTAATAAATCTTTTATCTTTTTTCTGTGGTCTCCTTGCAATTCTATTCTACCTTCTTTTACAGTTCCTCCACAAGCTAAATTTGATTTTAAATAGCTTGCTAACTTTTTTCTATCTTCTATTTCGCCTTCTATTATAGTTACTGTTTTTCCAAATGTTCTTTTTTCTATTCTAACAATTAGCTTTTGCGGCAATTCAATTTTTTCAAATTCTTCAAAAGAACTGATTAATTTTTTATTTTCCTTTTCTTTCATTTCTTATTTTTAGGATTTAAATATGTTAAAATTCTTGCTATAGTTCTTCTTATTTCTTTTATTCTGCCTGGATTTTTAATTGGTCTTTTTAATTTAGTTTGAGCATAGATTTTCATTAGCTCTTCTTTTAATTCTTTTAATTTTTTTTCTAATTCTTCTTTACTCATTTTCTTTAATTCCTTTTTCTTTATTATTGCCATTTTTCTATTAACAATTCTTCAGGAGCTTTTAACAATATTTTTACTTCTATTCCTATTACACCAACTTTGGTAAATGCTTGTTGCTGTGCAACATCCATTAACTCTTCTTTGTAATGGCCTGTATGCAATATATAACCTTTTCTAAATTTGTGCGAAGCAGATCTTTCTTTTCCAAGCAATTTTCCACTAATTCTAATTTCAGCACCTACAGCACCAGAAGCAATAATTTGCTCTAAATAATATAGTGCGGCTTTTTTATAATTAATTCCTCTTTCAATTGCTCTTTTTATTCTATATGCAACAATTCTAGCATCTAAATATGGATTCGAAACCTCTTCTATTACTATAGTCGGATTTTCTAACTTATATTTTTCAATTAATGTTTTCATTATTTCTTCTTCATGCTTTCTTAATTTTGCTATTCCTCTTGCTTTCCTTCCGACATAAACAGTAATTCTTGTTCCAATTGGCAATTTTTCAATTTTTACATTGCTAAATTCAGCGGTTTCAAAAATATTTTTCAAATATTTTTTTGCTTCAACTTCCAAAATTCTTTGATTAATTATTTCTCTTTCAACGCCCATAATCAATAAGACAATATTATTTCGATGTGCGAATTTTTTAATCTCCTTCCTCTAAATCTATATCTTTTAGGAGTAATAATTGTTGGCCCTTTATGTATTTTAATCTCTTTTATTCTAACTTTTTGCATATCCATATTTTTATGTTTTGCACTTTCTTCTGCATGCCTTAAGGCTTTTAAAATTTCTTTTGTTGTTTTAGTATAATATTTTCCATTTATTGATCTTTTTTGCTCTAATATTTCGCTTAATATTCTTTTAGCCTTTTCTAATGGTTTTCTAGCAATTTGTCTAGCAACAATTTTTGCATTTTTTACAGAAATTCGCAAATTTCTAATAAAAACTCTTGCTATCATTTAACACTTAAAAATCTTGTACCTCTAGTTGCCCCTATTCCAGGGCCACCATGTTTTACTTCTTTTATTGGTATTGAAAATTCTCCCAATCTTCTACCAATCATTTCTGGTTTAATATAAACTGGAACAAACTCTTTTCCATTATGTACACCAATAGTTCTGCCAACCATGCAAGGCAAAATAACCATTTGCCTTAAATGTGTTTTAATAAATTTATCTTTTGGAGTTCTCATTACTTTTTCCAAAAACTTTTTTTCTTCTTCTGTTAATCCTCTTTTTAATATTTTCCTTCTTATTCTTGCATCAAATACTTTTAAAGCTAATTCTTCCAAGCTCATTTTTTGCAATTCTTCTAATGTATACCCTCTCAATCTAAATTCTGGCATAATATTTTAAATTATTTAAGGTAAATATTTGTATTTCCACTTTTCAATTATTCCTCTTATTTTTTCTTTCTCCTCTTCTAAACTTTCTTTTTTTTCTTCTTTTTTTATTTCAATTTTAATGCTTTTCAATTTTTCATGCCATTCATTTAATTGAGCTTCAGTAACAATAATAGGTTTAGATTCTATTATTGGAATTTCATCATCTATTGGAAAAATTTTAATATGAAAATGATTTACTTGCATTTTGTAGCTAGCAATATAAACATCTTTTACATTTAAAGCGTCTTTTATTGCTTTTGAAATTTTAACTGCATTTTCAAATAATTTTAAAGTTGTTTCTAAATCTTCATCAAAATTAACATAATGTTTTTTTGGAATTAAAATGCTCATTGCTTTACTTCTTGGATTTATATCTAAAAATGCTAAACTTATTTCATCTTCAAAAAATATATAAGATGGAATTGATTTGGATGCTATTTCACAAAATATGCATTTATCCATATGAGAAATTTTTTGTAGGATTTATCTTATTTAATAATGTTTTTAATATTTGAAGAATGTTTCTTTCATCCTCTAAAAGATAAAATATTAAGTTATTGAAAAAATTAGAAATCTTAATAAAGAATAAACTAGGTATTACTTTTGTTGCATATTTTATTCTATTTACTAGATATGTACCAAATCTTTCTAACATATAACTTTTTAAAACTTTGTTTGCAACTTCTTTTGCTTCTTTTTCATTTTCATCTTTAAAATAATTTGTTATATATTCTCTGGGATCTTTTGGTTTAAGTTTTCCAATATAATGTTGAAGAGCATGTGCACATTCTTCTGCAAGGGTTTTAATAAAAATAGGTAAGTTATACAAAGTTGAAAAGTCGATTTTTATTTCTTTTTTTGCTAAATCATAAGCCCCCAACACTTTTCCAATAATTTTGTCTGTTAAAATATAAGGTAATCTAGCAACATATATAGGAATTCTGGATAAATATTTCTTTAATTCATTTTTAGAATAATTGTAAGCTTTTGAAAAATATTCAGCAACTTTATCTTTTATATATTCGATTGTTTTATGCAAAGAATTCAACTCTACTTTATTTTCATATAATTTATAATTAAGGTCTATTAAAGCTCTCATAAATTATTGTTAAATTAATTATTTTAATGGTAAAAAAATCGAAACCAAGAGCAGGAAGCAAAGCATTTTGGCCAAGAAAAAGAGCAAAAAGAATTTACCCAAGAGTTTCTACATATCCAAAAATAGATAAAGTTATTCCACTATTATTTGCCGGTTATAAAGCTGGAATGGTTCATTTAATTGAATTAAGAAAAAGAAGAGTTGAAAAAAAAGAAGTTGAAGAAGAAGTTTTTGTTCCTGCAACAGTAATTGAAACTCCGCCGCTTAGAGTTATTGGAGTTAGAGCTTATAAATTTGATGTTAACAAAAAAGGTTATTTAAGCTTTTTTGAAATTTATGCTAAAGAATTGCCAGAAAATCTAAAAAGAAAGATAACTACAATAAAATCAAATTTTGATAAAATGAAAGATAAAATAGAAGAAGCAAAAAATAATGCAGATAAAGTAAGATTAATTGTTTGTACTCAACCTTGGCTTGCTGGAATTAAAAAGAAAAAGCCAGAAGTATTTGAAGTTGAAGTTGGTGGAGATGTGAAAAAAGCATTTGATTATGCAATTAGCATGCTTGGAAAAGAAATTAAAGTTAGTGAAGTATTTCAAGAGGGCCAATTAATAGATGTAATTGCAGTAACAAAAGGTAAAGGAACTCAAGGTCCAATAAAAAGATTTGGAATTAAAAGGCAATTCCATAAAGCAACTCAAGCAGTTAGACATAGCGGTGCAATAGGTGCTCAAGGTGTTGGAAGAGTTTTGCCAGCTTCAATTCCAATGAGTGGCCAATTAGGATTTCAAACAAGATGTGAATATAATAAAAGAATATTAAAAATATCTTCTGATCCTAGCATAATAAACCCTAAAGGCGGCTTTGCACATTATGGTATTGTTAGAAGTGATTATGTTTTAGTTCAAGGTAGCGTGCCAGGACCAAAAAAAAGATTAATAATGATGAGATTTGCAATTAGAAAACCAAATGTTATTATTCCGCCAAATATAAAAGAAATTGTAATAACAAATAAAAATTAAAGTATTACTTTACTTTCTTTTACAATTCTTTTAAGCTCTTCCAATTGATTTTTAGTTAATGTTATTTCCGGAAATGTATTAAAATGCATTGGCCAAAAATTTTTTGGTTTTATTAAATTAACTAATTGCGCTGCTTCTAAATAATTCATTGTATAGTAGCCACCTACTGGCAAAAGTGCATAGTCTATTTCTTTTAAATTTTTAAATTCTTCAATTACATCACTATCGCCAGCATGAAATATATTTATTCCTTCAATTCTTACAATATATGAAACCCAATTTTTTTCTTTAGGATGAAATGGTTTATTTACATTATAAGCTGGTAAAGTTTCGACTTCAAAAATATCATCTAATTTAGTTTTCTGAAATGGTTCAATTTCAATTTTATTTTTAAATTTAACTTTTTTGCTCATAGATTTTGGAATTATTATTTTTGTTGCATCTTTTAATATTTCTTTAATTTTTTCTTCATTGTAGTGATCAAAATGTTCATGTGTTATTAAAATAAAATCCGCCTTAATAGGTTCTTGATCTAAAATATAAGGATCGATATAAACTACTGAATCTTTTGTTTTAAATCTAAAAGTTGCGTGCCCAAGATGTTCAATCTCGATCTTTTCTTCTCTTACTTTCATAATTTTCTTTTAAATACTTTTTATAAGCCTTAAATGCATAAACTAAAGGATTTTTAAATCCGTATAATTTGCAGCATTGTGAATGATCTATTCCAATATCTTTATAAAATAGCTCATTATCAGCATTTGGCGGTAATAGATTTCTAGTTTGTTTTGCATGCCATCTTAATTGACTTCTTATAAAACTTTCGCGTAAAGGTGGATTATTTCTCTTATTCCATTCATATATAATATTTTCAATTTCTTCCATGCTATAACCAACATTTCTTAAAAATGTAATTAAAGTAAAAACGCTTCTTTTTCTTCCATCGCTTAATCCAGACAAAATCTTTTTAATACATTCTGGAAAAAATTCAAATGGAATTTTTATTTTTCCTTTTATTTCTTGAATTTCCTTTATCTCTTTTTGAATCTCTTTTTCTAATCCCTTATATTCAAACCAATCAATTGCTTGGAGCAATAAAATTAACCCATCTTCTTTACTTTTCTTTAAAAAATCAAAGTTAACTTTCACATTTTCTATTGTTGCATCTTGCGGATCAAAATTCATTATTTCCTTTGGATTTAATGGAATGCTCACTCTATAAGTTTTTTCATTAATAGCATATGGCATTCTAAATAAATGTCTCAATCCAAAAATATCAATTTTTGCAATTTTGAAAGGATCGATTCTTTTTTCTTCATCTAAAATTTCATTCAAGCTTTTTTTGGTTAAATTTAATAAATCCTTTAAGCTAAAAAATTCTATTAACAATTCTCTAATTTTATCTTTTGTATTAAATTTTAAATATTCAATTATCTTTTTACTTATTTCAATATAACTTTTTGGAACATCTATATTTCCATATTTTTTAGGGAAGCTTTCAGAAAAAACAATAATATGAAAACTTTTGTTTCCAGTATATTTTATCATAAAGTTTTCAATTCCATATTGCTTTAAAAATTCGCAAAAAACTTTTGCATAAATTTTTGCAATTTCTATCGAATCTATATCTATATCAATAACCAAATCCCAACCAATTCTTAATTCATCTATTTTTTCTTTTGGCATTCCCGCTTCTAATGCTAATGGATTTACAAATTTTTCAGCACTACAATGAAATGATATTGCTCCTTTTTTTACTTCTTCTAAGATATCATCTTTTGTTTGTAAAATGTTTGGCCTTTTACCAAATTTTTGATCTCTAAAAACTGCAACAACTTCTCTATCTTTTCCAAATTCTAGCAAAAATTTTTGAACATCCTCTCTTGAATAATATTCCTCTATAGGATTCATAAAGAATTTAGCGAAAAAGCGTTATATCCAAGATTTCTTAGTTCCTTTGCAAAAATTTCTGCAAATCCATGAAAAGTATAAATTATTTTAGGATTTATTGAATTAATAAAATTAACTAAACCTTTAAAATCTAAATGATCGCTAATTTCAAAACCAATCGCATTTTCAAATTTTCTTACAGCTGCCCAACCTGTTACAACTGCTCTTTCATGATTTGGCAAAGGATTATAAATTGTTTCATGCATTGGCCTAATAATAATTTTAGATTTTTCATCACAAATTAATTTTATTCCAAATTTTTCATAAACTTTATTGTATTTTTCAATAGTTTTTGTAACTCTTGGATAAATTGAGTGCTCATTTAAAATTTTTATTACTTCTTGTGCTTTTCCCAATGCATATGCTCCTATTTCAATTTTTTTGTTTTGAACTTCTTTACTTTTTATCCATCTTATAAGTTTATCTATAACTTCATCAGTATCAGGAAAAATTATGTTTGGATCTCCAAATGTACTTTCTATTATTAGAATGTCCACATCCTTATTAAAACTTTCTAGCCTAAAATCTGGAGCATATAAAATTGTTTTACCATCTAATTCAATATATGCAATATAAGAGCCTAAAATGTGATTTGCATCATATAATGTAAAATAAATATCAAAATATTTAACTTTTTTTCCATATTCAAATGTTAAAGAATTAAAATCTTTTATTTTTAATTTCGCTAATTCTTTTGTTTCTTTTGTTGTTATTGGCAATGTTGCAATATAATTTGGCAAATGATCGCTATGTGCGTGCGAAACAAAAGAAATAAAATCACTTATAATTGGATCAAATAAAATTTTTAAATCTCTATCAATTATTATTCCATTTCCATATTTTATTTTTGCTGAGATTTCCATTTTTCCTTTAGTTTCTGCCATAATTCTTCATAATATCTCTTCTGTTCTTCACTAGGTTTCCATATGTATTTTTTCGATTTTGCATCAAAAACAGATTTTGAAATTTTTAATATATCGAACTTTATAAGTAAGAAAATTATTATTGGAATACTAATTAATATAGGAATTAAAATTAAAAGCAAATTTATCCCTTTTTCTTCCTTTGTGTGTAATGTTTGTGCACTATATAAACTTTCGATTTCTGAGTTCAATTTTCTAATTTCAGATTCAATAAATTCTTTTAACTCTTTTGCTTTTTCTAATTCTTTTTTCTCTATTGATTGATTAAATTCTTCTATTTTTTGATTTATGGCATCAATTTTTTCAATTAGAGTTTGATTTTTAAGATTTTGCGCTTTTTTTCTTAGGTTTTCTGCCTCATTTAAAAACCTTTTCAAATCATTTTTAAAACTCTCAATTATTTGAGTTTCCGCTTCATTTTCTTTTATTTCTCTTATTATTAGTTTTGATTCGACACTAAAATTAGCTTTTGTACTATTAACAAAAATTTTGAAAGTAAAGTTTTTGGTTTCATAATTTTTAGGAATTGAAAACAAAATTTTGAAAGTTTGATTTGAATTCGCTTCAATAGTTTTATTTTTTTCAATTATTCCATAAATTTCTTGTGGCAAATTAAAAATATATAAAGAAACGTTCTGTGAATAATTACCGCTAAAAACTTTTATTTCTATTGTTTTTTCTTCTCCTTTATAAATTTCTATTTCTTTTGGATACTCTACTATTTCTAAAGTTGCTTTTTTCTCTTCTACTGGTGGAATATTTGTTGCTAAAGGAGAAATTGAAAATGAAAATAGCGAATTAAGAGTATAATAATTTTTTTCAACTTTTGCAAATATTTTAATTGAACATTCTGTTGAACCCATCACAATTCTTATTTTAATGTTGTCTATGTTTTGAGTTGAAGAATAATATATTTCACAATCACCATTTTTTTCGATACTCCAATTTGCAATTATTTTTGAATTATCTGGAAAAACATAGGAAGAAAACGAAAAAACATCTGTAGCACCTTTTGGCATCGCATCTATAATTTCGTCCTCAGATCTTATTTCTAAACTTTCTATTTTATAGCAAAATGTAAAGTTTGAAAATATGTTAAATTCGTCTTCAATAGTAGCATTTAAACAATAATAACCGGGACTACCCTCTAAAATAGAGCAAGTTAGAACATTATTTTGAGAACTACATTCTAATTTTCTAGTCGAATATGAAATAAAAATATTTGCTGTTTCGTTTATTGTTACATTTGTTCTATTTGCATATATTTGGATTTTTATTGGCAATGTTGTGTTTGAAATATTTGAACGAAAATCCAAAAAATAATTTAAAACGTAAGTATAAATTTTAGTTGAAAAATTTAAATTTCCATATGTAAAATTGGAAACATTTAAAAAAGCTTCATACACTTTTAATTCTGTAAAGTTGCTTTTATCAATTTCAAAAGTAAAAGAATTAGAGCTAGAAGCAAAAGAATGGAAAAATGAACCTATTGAAATGTATACTTGATTTATTACCACGTTTGTTTCATTTGTTGCGCCAGCAAATGCTGCACAATTTATTTTTAATGATGTGTTGGCTCCGATTTTTATTTCATCTTTCCAATTATTTCCACCTTTCCAATTATAAAAACAATAAATTGGATTTAACCCTTTTTCGCTTTCAAGATGAAAACCATAAAATGCTTTAGATATATTTGATACATAACCAT
>JAGDWU010000064.1 GCA_023256115.1 Candidatus Aenigmatarchaeota archaeon
TTGAAAGATGTAATTGTGCAAGCTGATGATTTTATTTGGTTAGCTGAAAAAGTAGGAAAAGAAGAAGCATTGAAAAAGTTTGCTTCTCATCCAGAATTAAAACCATATTTTGATGTTTTGTTTAATATAGTGATTAGTTATTAATTATTTAAGAAATGACCTTTATAATAGTTAGTCAAATTTAATATTATGAGAAAAATATTAATAATCATACTAGTTTCATTTTGTATATTAAAAATTGGATTATCAGCACAACAATTAGATTATATCTTAAGAATGCCTCCAAACAGTGTTTTTACTTTTTATGAAAATGCTTTAAATGATTCTAGCACAAGTAAAGATGTTTTATTTTCAAGCTCTGGAACTCAATCAATATTTTTTTCAATTCCTAAAGATTCGAATATTATAAATGCAACTTTTAGGATAAGAGGCTATTTTAATAGAAATCCAAATGTTTTTGGTAATGTTAACCTTCCAAAACCATATACTCTTCATTCAATTAAAATAGATAATATAACTGCAGATAGCTTTTATGAACTTGCTTTAGTTACTGGTAATGATAATTATGTAAGGGTTTATAATATGAGTAATGGTGCTTTGATATGGCAGACTGCTATTACTGGCAATGCATATTTTCTCGATGTTGGTGAAGTTAGAAGCGATATAGGAAAAGAAGTATTAGTAACCAATGGAACTGCTTTATATATTATAAACTCTACAGGAGCAATAGTTGATATAATAAGCTTTCCAAATACACAATTTGGAACTGTAACTGCTGGTGATGTAAATGGTGATGGGATAGACGAAATTTGGATAAGTAATTGTACTGGTTTACGTGCTGAGACAAGGAATCATTTCTTAATGAATGCGAGTGGAAGTATATTATTTTCAGTATCAGCATTTTGTTATTATGATTACAACTGTTTTGCAAGAATTAAGAATGGATATATTTATTTTGCTTATTTTGGTCGTATTGCGAAGTTTGACTCTCTAGGGAATAAACTTTGGGAGCAATATTCATATAATGGGTTAACGAGTGTGGAAATAGTAGATATATTGCCTGATGCAGGAGATGAAATAATAGGTGGAATTATATCCTCGGGCTCTGGTGAACGGAGAATTGTAATACTTAACGATTCTGGATATTTAAAACTTGCTTATATATATCCGGGGTATTCTGGGTGTGCGCGTCTTCCTCGTAATTGCATTGCTAATTTTAATGGAACCTATATAATTCCTTCAATTATATATGCTTATGAAGCAAATACATATGATTATAGAGAAAAATTTTTTGATTTAAATTTGAATTATATATTTCCTGGAACTTATGATGGTTGGGGTAGATACAAGAATATTTACTATGTGTGGGATATTGATAAAGATGGTTATGATGATTTACTTGTTTATGATGGAACTAACGTTTTTTGGGCAACATTACCAAAAGATGTTTTGATAGATGTAGGAAATGATAGTATAGTTGATACAAGTATAAATGGACCATTTTTTGGTGATAGATTAGTAAGTAACATAACAGCTTTCCAAAAATTTTTAAATTCCTGTACTACAGAAACTTGTAATGTTACAACTAGTTTATTTTCATCAAGAGCCGGAAGAATTATAGTTGATAATATAAATATTACATATGTTTACAATGTTTCCAAATTGATTTCCCAAACACCATTTCTTACTACTGATGGAATAAAAGAAATAGAATATGCAGAAAATGATAAACGTTATTTTGAAACTTTTAACATTTCAATTTTAAATTATCCACAACAAAAGATAAGAGTAAAATATGTAGGATTAATAGACCAAAATGAAAATCAAACATTCTTTAATGGAACTGAATGTCCAATAGTAAGCATTGGAAATTTAAAAGTTTGTAATTTAACAGCAATAAATAAAGAGTTTGATTTTGTACCAACCAACTTTATATTAACAGGTTCAAGCAAAATGTTTTCAAAAGTCTCAACAGAAACATATTGTTCACAAAATTTATGTCATTACAAAGCTACTATATATATTCCAGATAAAGTATTTTCAAAATATAAATTAAAAATAACTGAATATTTACCAAACTTATTAAACTTTAATAGTAGAGTACCTGGAACAGAAAAAATATACATAAATGGAAAAGATATTGGAGATGGTGGAGGTAAACCATGGTTTGAAATAAAAGGAGATTATATAGAATTTTACATACCTTCAAACTTTTCTCATTCTTCATTAGAGCCAGGATATCATACAATAGAATTTATATATGTTGCAGGTAGTGAAGCAGCTAGCAGTGGAGGAGTAGGAGCTCAAATACCATTACTAGATTATCAAAAAGAGGTTGTAACAACAATTCCTTCAACACTTAAATATGCTGATATAACCGTTCCAATAAGAAATAAGGGAAATCAACCTGTAGCTATAATACTAGAAACAAACAATCCAAATGTTTATTTATTTGAAAAAATAGTATATTTAAATCCAGGTGAATTAAAAGATGTTAAAATAAGATTATTAAATCCAGGTGAAAATTATTATGCTACATTAACACTAAAAAGTAGTGAATTGGAAGATACTATTAAAATATATGTTAATATAACAAAAGAAGAAAAACAATTAGTTGTTCAACCACAACCAATAACAATTAAACCTAGCGAAGAAAGTATAATTGATAAAATAATTTCATTTATACAAAGCATAATTAACAAAATAATAGGAGCTTTGCAATATGTTTTATCATTCTTTAAAATTTAAGAAAAGGGATAATAATTTGGAAATTTAAATTTAAGTATGGCTTTAAAAGAAGCATTAAAAAAAATAGGGTTAGGAAGTGGATTACTTTATTTAGCATTAACATCAAATCCAACAGGAATTGCTTTACTAGCAATAGTGCTAGCTGGAGTAGCAGGGGTAATATTTTTAGTAGAAGGATTGAAAGAACTATCTAGCTAAAGCATGAAAAGGTTAGCAATTCTTTTGACTTTTATTTTTTTATTCAGTAGCATATCATTAGCCCAGCAACTACCAGTAGAGCTTCCATCAGAGCAAGTAATTCTTTATCCAGGACAAAAATATGTAATGAATCAAACAAAATTGAAAGAAATGTATGATAAGGTAGTTAGTTGTCAAGCAGTTGGGGTATGTCCACAGCCAGATATAGACTATACTGACGGAAAAATAAATTATTACTATTTAGTTGTTGCAACATACTGTGTAAAATCTGGGGAATACCTAGATAAAAAAATAATACAACTAAATAAAACTGATGATTTAGTTTATCTAACAAGTAACTTAGGAAATTATTATCTAACAGCTGATAGAAATTTACTAAGTAGATGTGGAAAGGTAATAGTTTTAGTAGCTGTTCTATCGTTTCCAGCAAGTTTTGACTATTCAACAAACAACTGGAATTTTGGAAATATACAAACTATAGCACAGTTCAGAGATGTTATAGAATTTAGAGATTTTCCACAACCACCAGCAGAAAACATACTAACTATTATATTCAACTGGCTAATGTCATTAATTCAGAAACTCATATCTCTCTTTTCTTAATTTTTTAAAAATTTTTCCCATGCATATGTACATGCATAAAAACATTTTTCATCTTGACATGCTTTTTTACACAATTCTGGTAATGATGTTTGATTTTTATATTGAACACAAATAAAAAAGCTTTGATATTTATCTACTTGATAAGAATACCATAAAACACAATCTTTATTAAATACGTTTTCAAATTCTGCAGAAACTAACAAAACTGTTATAGAATTGTTTTTCAAATTCTTTATGCATATTTTATCATCTTCAAAATAATGAATAATATCTGATTTATTACCTTCAATAACAATAAAATTTTCCTCTTCGCTCATTGGATGCTCTAATGAAAATATTTTTTTAGGAAAGCAATTTGTAGAGTTTGCATTTAATTTTATTGCTAAATATTTTGGTACATATTTTAATGTAATTAAAGGTTTTGTAAAATATAAATAAAATAAAAATGCTAATGCAAATAGCAACAATAAAATTATAATAGTTTTAAAATCCATACTAAAATAAGGAAAGAAATAAGGATAAAAACAAAAATTTTCCATTCTTTAATTAATGAATAAATTATTGCAGAAATAATTAATGCATTTAATAAAGTTGCCAATGTTTCATTTAATTTAATACCAAATTTTTCAAAAAAAATGTTGTAAAATTTTTGAATTTCTTTAGATAAATTAATTACAGAAGAAAAATAAGGTAATTGATAGAGTATATTAAAAAATAGCAATACTACTATAAAAATTAAAACGAAAGCTGTTATGTTCATATTATATTTCTTCTACAATATTTAATATTTGCTTTACTATTTCATTTTCAAATATTTCTTTTACCAATTTTTCAACATCGATGACATATAAGCTAAGATTTTTTCTCTCTTCAACTTTTTTCAATACTTTCTTTTGCTTTAATTCTTTTATTACTTTATCTACATAAATTGCTCCATTTTCTGGGTTTAAATTAGAAAGTAAAAATATTTTTCTTAATGATGTTGGCTCTTTTATTACTTTACTAGTTCTATACAACCTTAACAATATTTCCAATTTTTTTAATTCTTCATTCCCTTTTATCATAAATTATTATTAAGTGATTCTTAATTAATGCTTAAAATATTAAGAAAAAGGATATATTTATGTAAATTAGATTACTTTATGGCTATTGTAATATCGGATAAAGCAATAAGAAACATATTACTATTAGTACTAGTAGTACTAGTAATCTTCTTCATATTTAAAGACCAGTTAAAACTAGAAAAACAACAAATATTACAAGTAGAAATGCCTAAAGTAGAAGTACCAACTCCTAGCCTTCCACCTCCAGGACAGCAAGTTCAAGAAGAATCATATGCAACAAGAATTAGCGGATATGTAGCAGATTTTGATACAAAAAGTCCAGTTGCAAATATAACAGTATATGCATCAAAAGTTGAACCGTTAGAAGCAAATCTTTATGCTGATAGAATACCAACAATTGAAGCTTTAGCAAAAAGTGATGTAAATGGTAGATATGAAATATTAGTAATGCCGGGAGAAACATATGTTTGGGTTTGGGGAGCTGATGCAAGTCCAAAAGTTTATCCAGAAGTTTTAAGAGTAGTTGTACCGAGATTACCGCCAGAACAACCTACATGGATAGTACAGACATTGTTCGTTAGAAAAGTAGGTACTTTTGGACAAATTTTAGAAAGTGTTGGAACATATGGAGCTACAGGATGGAAAATAGCAAATGTTAATGGAGTTTATAAAGTTAATTTAGAAGGTAATGGAACAGCTGCACAAGCAGCTCAAATATATGATTTGTATAGACATACAGGTAAATACATATACATTCAACCAGCAAGTACAGGACAATATTTGAAGGATGTTAGAGTATCAATAAGCTATGTTCCAGAAAGTGCTGCTCAAAAAATTGAAGATATTAGATTCTTAATAGTTAGCAATCCTGCAAATGTTCCAGTAGTTGTAAACAATGTAAAGGGAACTGAAGATTTTGTACAATTCTATGGATATTTAGATGCTAGCTATCCAATCCAAATGAACTTAGTAATAGAAACATCAAAAACAGCAACATTTAGCGATGGTGAACTATTAGCAAAAATAAAAGTTGATGATATGAGAGGAAAGAAATTCATGGAAAGCTTTAAAGAAGAGTTTGCAGCTGAGCAAGTAATTGAAATATTAGCATAATCCTTTTCTTCCTTTTTTATTTATTTTTATGGAAGTAAAAAATGAATCATTAATATTTTTTATAATCCTTTTTTTAATTGGAATTTATTTATTATATTTACTTGTAAACTATCCAAATTATCAAAGGTTTGCACTAGCTTATTTATTTACATTAATTTTTGGTTTTATTGCAATTATATTATCAAAATATGCTGAAGTAATAGATAAAATATTAATAGATTTTAGCAGGTTTAATGTTTCATATCAAACAGCTTTAGCATTAGTATTTTTGGTTTTGTATGGTTTGGTTGTATCAAATTTAAATTTTATTAAATTATCATTTGAACCAAATAATATTTTAATAACTATTATTCCGCCAATAGTTGAAACATTTTTATTTACTGGAATTATTTTTCCCACATTTTTATCAATATTTAGATACATAATTTTTTCTAATGTTTTGAAAACAGATTATAAAGAATATAAAGAAATGAAACCATATAGATACTATACAATTATTATTCCATTGGTTATCATTTCGTCATTTATTACTGCCCAAATATTTTCTATTTTTCATTCTTATGTATATTCAGGTAAAATAGAGTTGCATGAAAGAGCAAGATTATTTGAAATAATTAGCGATATTTTAGCGTTTTCAACAAATTCAATTTATCCAGGAATTTTAATTCATTTAATTAATAATTTGTTAGCTACTTAATAATTTAAGAAAAGTCATATTATTTACAAATTTTAAAAAAATAATGGAAGAAAAAATAGCTTTATTACTAATTGCTTTGTTATCATTTGTATTATTAGCATTTTTATTAGTAAATGTACCTCCAATTGAATATGTTAAAGTAGAATTTGAACCATTACAATATGGTTCAACATTTTTAAGCGTTAGCAAAATAGAATTTGTTAATCAGCCAGTGGCAAATCTAAAACCACCAATTTGGGCAATAACATTAACAGCAAGTGGATTAGCTCAACATTTAGAAGGTAAAGTTAGTTCAGACCAATTAACAACACCAGACGGTTCTAAAGCAAGATATGGTTTTAAAATAGAACAAGATTTGTTAGATGCTAAATACAAATATCCAATTTATAGAGATTTTAGCTACCCAAGAATGAAAACATATTTTTATAAAACATGGTCTTGTTTTCTACTACCTAGTGAGCAGGATGCAATAAATAATTGTGGGCCAAATACTGAATGGTATGGAAAGTTTCCAGATAGTTTTACTTGTTTTTGTGTAGCTGTTGAATATAGAGCAATTCCAGGAAGATTAGATTCCCCAATAATATATACAAAATCTCAATTTAAATTAACAACAGATGATGGAAAAGTATATACTCAAACAATAGAAAGTTATGGAACAAATATAGAAGGTAAATTGGGTGATTATGCATATATTAAATATATTGGTTCTTTAACAACAAGATATGCTCCTTCACCAAGCGATTACAAACCTTATTATGAAAACTTTAGATGGGATGTTGGATTAAAATCAAAATTTGATATTTATTGGAATGAATTGCAAAGTTTTGAAGCATGGATGAATGATGCAGCAAAAGGGGTAATTACAATTACAGAAGATGCATTAAGAGATAGAATTACTAGATTGAAAAATGCATATGATGAATATATAAATTCAAGACCTCCATTTGATTTTACTGTTGGTAATCAAAATTCTGTTGATGAAGCATATATGCTTGTAAACTTTAATTTAGCAGATGCTGTACCAATGTATTTGCTTTATGTTTCAGCAGATTTATTACAAATTTATCAACCAAGACCATTACCAAAAATAGTTGATGTATCAGCATTGAATGTTTATTCTGGTGGTAGTCCAAGAGTTTATGTTACTATAAAAAATGAGGGAGATAAAGGAAATATTTGGGTTGGTGGAACATGTTCATATACTTCTTTATTCCCAAAAGAAGTAGGTTTTAATTCTGGAGAACAAAAAGTTGTAATATTAGAAGGTACTGTATCTCCAGTTTCTAGCGAAGTTAGAGATACTTGTGTGATTAAAGCTTGTGCATTAGGAACTACAATATGTGATGAAAGAAGCACATCATTTACTATTTCACCAATTAAAGTTTGTACTCCAAATGAGAAAAGATGCAGTCCTACTAATACTCAAGTAATTGAAATTTGTAATCCTGAAGGAACAGCATGGAAAATCTTTGAAACATGTGCTCCAAATCATGTTTGTATGTATGTTCAAGGAGAACCTAAATGCGTATCTCTAACACAACAACCTCAACCATCTCAGCCTCAACCTCAGCAACCTACCCAAAAATTTGAAATAAAACAAACACTAAAAGATTTATTTACAGTAGTATTATTAGTAGTTCTTCCATTAATTGGATTTTTCAGGGAATATTCAAAAGATAAAAACATTTATAGAGCAATATTTAGTTTACTATTATTCTTCCTAATTGGATATGTTATTTGGTATTTAATGAATCTTGAATGGTGGCAATATTTAATAGCTGCAGCTTTGTTCGGCGGAGCAATATATATATTATTAACAACTGGTTGGTTGTGGATAATATTAGGAATTATAGTATCTAAAACTACAAATAAATAATGAGGGAAAAAATTATTTACATATTACCAATATTGGTATTTTTAATATTTTTACTTTTAAAATTTTACAAACCTCATCCATTGGCATTAGTAAATCAAGGAACAGTAAGTTGGAGTTATTATGAAACTATTTCAGCAGGATATGATGGTAGTATACGTTCAGTATATGATGATTTTAAATCTAGAGTTGATACATCAGTATGTTATAGAATATATAGTAAATCGATAAGTGTGTATGGTACAGATGCTGATAAGGTAAATTGCTATTTTTCTGGTGATTTTCTGATAGAATGTGATAGAAAATCTGGAGTTCCTAGAAATATAACATTACACTTTTATGTTTCTCCTAGCTATAATGTTAAATGGATAGATTCTTACGAATATTATAGATGCCAAAGTTATGGCTCTTACGAAGTTACTACTGAATGTAGGAACAACAATGAAATTTGGCAAAGAGTAGTGGAAGTTAAATGTTCAGGAATTTATGGTGATTGTAATATATATTATACAAGAAATGTTATTGATTATAGCCTACAAAGAAAAGTTACTGCTCCGCCAGATGAATATAAGCTTGTTAGATGTATTAGCAATAATGGTACTGCATTATTTAATTACACAAGATATTGGGTTGAGAATTGTCAAATAAAATCATCTACCACTCAAATATATAACTTTACGCAGCAATGTGTTCAAATTCCACAACCACCAGCTCCAACTACTCCAGATATATTAGGGGCAATAATGAGATTGATTCAGCAAATGATAGATTTTATTTTATCATTGCTTAAATGATTCCTCCACCAGATGTAAACTTTATAATTTCTCTTATTTTAGCATTTGTAGATAGAATGTTTTTTGCTTCTGTAATAGAAGTAAAAGAAACAATATTTGGCTC
>JAGDWU010000018.1 GCA_023256115.1 Candidatus Aenigmatarchaeota archaeon
TTGGGAGTTAAAGCAAAAATTGATTCATCAAAAAATCTTTTCGAAATTAAAGAAAGTGGAATATTATAAGGAAAGGAGGTGATAGAAAATGTTGATTGGAAAGGGAAAGCCCAGATTCATCAATAAACACCAACATAAATTATTTTTCTCAATTTTTATGTAAAAATTAGCTTATTTCAACTGATTTTAATTTAATTTTCCCCAAAAGTCAATTGATTTCAATTAATTTTTTAACCTTTTGCCTGGCTCATAGTCCTTCCACCAAATTTGGTGGGGGACTACTGATACTTCCAATTCCTTAATCAGGTAGAAATGTTTTAATTCCGGTCCAGCTCAAGATAAAAATCGGGCTACTTAATAGGTTTAATGGGAAAGAGATATTTGGATTTAAGTTTTTCAATTCTTGTTGGGTATGATGCTACTCCTTCCATTGGGCCCGTGGTCAGATTAACCATAATTATATCCTGAACTTCATCAAACCTGGAAATCACATTGGCTTTTTTATCCACTTGGTTGGCAAAAGTAATTTCTCCATTTGGCTCAAAAAACTCTTCTCGGTTTTATTGGTCCTACCATATTATTATATTATTGTCTTTGTAAATTTATTTTACAATTTGGGCATTTAAGTGTTGAACAGGGAATTCCTGGTTGATGAGGAATTTTGTATCCGCACTTTGGACACACACATTCACCTCCAGGACCTTTCCCCACCGCTCCACTAACTTTTCCTTTAAATCTACCTTTTTTCTGCCAACCAAAACCCCGACCAAAAGCAGGTTTGTAAAATCCGGTTTCAATTTCGTGGCTTTTAATTTGAATAGCGACATAAGAAAGATTTTCAATCTCTTTCATTAGTCTTTCTCTTAGACTTTCAGAAATTTTAGTTGCTTCCTCCACTTTTAAATTTTTCGGTAGGACTATTTCTAAATTAGCAGTGATGGCAGAACCCTTCTTTTGAGTTTTTAAAGAATCGATTTCAATGTTTTCTTTTTTGGCAATCTCCTTTATCTTTTCTTCAATTTCTGGACCTGCTGAAACATCAAGCAAAGAATCAGTCGCTTCTTTGCCCAAGGAAAATGATTGTTTAATAATATAAAGACCGATAAGCAGAGCAAGTAAAGAATCGACCCTAACCCAATATTTAGATACAAATAAACCGATAAGCACCGCGACTGAGGTATAAACATCTATTCTTGAATGAAAGCCATCCGAGAGAAGAGCTATTGAATTTTCTTTTTTACCAAAATGAATTTTAAGACGAGCCATTATTTCGTTGACCAGCGCTGAAAAAATCATTACTCCTAAAGCCAAAACCGGCATTTTTATCAAAGAGGGATTTAAAAATTTCTGATATGCTTCGTAAATAATTCCGGCTCCTGTTCCAAATAAAATTAAGGTGATAAAAAATCCAGCCAGAACCTCAAATTTATAATGACCGTAAGGGTGTTTTTGGTCTGCCGGTTTCTTTGATATTCTAACCCCAATATAACCAATGGCCGAAGAGAAAATATCCATCAAAGAATGGATACCTTCAGCCAAAACAGCGGTTGAATGAGAAATAAAGCCAACAACAATTTTTCCGCTAGCTAAAATTATATTGACCAATATTGAAATCAAAGCGATTTTTTCTTTCATTTCGTTTATATTATATTATTAAATAATTTTTTGAAAAAAATGCTTTATATTTTGGATTTATTTTCACAACTGGTTTCATTTTTATTGTAGACTTAGCCTTAGCAGCTGGAAGCGTTATTGAATACTCTACGTACCTGTCTATAAATCATTGTCTCGATAAATCAGAAGAACAGTTGGCAACTTTTCAGTCTCCTTGAATTCAATGACTTTCTCTTTTTCCCTAGAAAACCTTATCAACCAAACCTCTTGGCAAACAAAATTTATGATAATGGAGACAGCGAAAATATTTAGTAATAAATTTTTTATGAAATCGATAGATAGTTCAAAAAGTTAATCTTATTTTTTCAAACTTTCTTTTAAAAGATTTATAAGTTCATCAACATGGGGTGCCCATATTTCAACAGGAATGTTCTTTAAATTTACCGCCTCTACATTTGCTTTATGACCAAAAAATGATTTTATCCACTCAAGCTGCTTTAATCTTTCGAAAAATTTTTCTCTCCACCTACGAGTATTTTCACTATAATCTAACCAACCGAAATTAAAACGTAATCTACCATCAGAATATACGCTATAGATTGATTTTTGAACAATAGAATAAAATCTAGGATTAAAAGAAGCATTTGCTGGTCCTGTTCCCCATCTTATCTCATCAGCATATTCTTTTGAAAACTCGTATAACTTCCTGACTGCTTCGTAATTTTGAGGAGATAATTTACTTTTAGCATCATCAAAAAAGCTTTCTGCGTCCCATCTTTTTCTTCCACTGGCTGAAGAAGCAGGTTTAGTGCTTTCTGCTCCGAAAATGTTTATTTTAAATATTTCTTCTTTCTCCTGCTTTTCGGCTTTCTCATCTACCACATAGTACTCTAATTCCAATCCGTATATTCTAAAATTGGAGTTTTGATTTAGAAAATTAATCAAATTTTTCAGATCGCTTGGTATACTGTCCATTAAAACAAGAAAATTAAAAGCTCCATTAGAAATATTTTCTTTAATTGCATCAATCACTTCATTTATCTCTTCATCTAATAAATCGCCAAATTTTGATCTTAGTTCTTCTCTTAATTCTTTCTTTGTTATCTCTTTAATTTTTTCAATAAAAGAATCTGTATCATTACCGTATTCTTCACCCAAACTTGCACCATAATCTAATACTTGAGCTATAACTTTGCGTTTATCTTGATTTTTATAAAGTTTAGTTTCAATAATATAAATTTCACCATCACTATCTACACCTAAAATATCAATTTTTCCAACGCTAAGCGGAAATTCTCTACATAAAAAAATAATCTTAGTCTCTTCTTTCAATTCTTCAAAAGGAATAAGCTCTGGATTTTCAAAAATAAGTTCCTGAAGATAACCCTCATTCCCAAAAATCATCTTATTTAACTTTTTAATATTTTTACCTTTTTTAAATACTATAGCCATAATCTAAATTATTTTAATTCTTCTACGACTATTACTTCAGCGTATTGATAAATAGGTTTTTCGATTTTCTCATCAGGTAAATTCTGTAATAAATTATAAATCTTTTCTTTTAACTCTTTTAATATTTGTCTTTTATCTAATCCAAACTTTTTAGCATAACTTCTTATAATACTTCTTAGCTCTTTTTCTGCTGTAAATGGCAAAGATTTTTTCATTACAAAATCTAATAATTGACCAAATTCTTTCTTTATACTTTCTGGCTCTTTTCTTTTAAGCCATTCTATTAATTTTTCAAATTCTTTTTTAACAGGATGAATTATATTAACTCTATCTTTCTCTCTATCATTCGCTTCTTTTTCAAATATTTCTCTTGTCTTTTCAATAATATCAAGCTTATTTAAATCAAACTCTATTCCTTTTGTTTCTGGTTTGCATTCTAAAAGTTTTAAAATCTCCCAATCATCGGCAGTAATTAATTCTCCTCTTTCATCTACCATTTTTAATTTAAACCAATTACCAGCTCTACAAAAAACAATAACACCCTTTTTATCGTCCTTTTTAGCTATATGAACCATATTTGGTAATTCTTTTGCTTTTTCATATTCTTGAGGATATCTTTCCTTTAACCTCTTAAATTCAAGCTCAAAATATTTTGATGGTGATTGTTTTTCAATTTCTTCTAAACCTTCTGGTCTTTCAGTATAAATTTCAAATAACTTTTTTCTTACTGTTGCTTCATCTAGACTAATGGTTTTCTCATCATAACCAAAATTTTTTATAATATCTTCAATTCTATTCCTTACTTTCTGTTCTAAATTAATTCCTTTTTCTGCCTCTGTTTCTGGGAAAAAGTTATAAACATAAATCTCATCATATTGGCTTCCTATTCTGTCTATTCTTCCAATTCTTTGAATAATTCTTACTGGATTCCAATGAAGCTCATAATTAATAATAACCTGTCCATCTTGAAGATTTAAACCTTCTGATAATACTTCTGTAGAAATTAAAATTTTTATTTCCTCTTCTGGCTTAATATTAGCTCTATTTGCTTTAGGGGAAAATCTTTTTATCTTGCTCATTATTTCTCTACCACCAGCCACATAATCTACTTTCTCAAATTTATTTTTAAGATTTTCATAAAGATATTTAACAGTTGATTCAAAGGTACTGAAAATTAAAATTTTTTTATCTTTTATTGGGTCTTTCTTCAAAATTTCAATTAACTTCTGCAACTTATCATCATCTTCGGGTTTAATATCTTTTACTAATTCTGCCATCTCATTAAAAATTTCATAATCTTTTTTCAAGTCCTCCTTTAGTTTATCTATCCTGAAATAAGAAGCATCAAAATAATTTTCAAATTCTTTCCATTCAATTTCCTCATCATTTTTCAACCTTTCAACTATATCTTCAATATCATCAATATCACCTACGGGTACTTTATTTTCTTTTTCTATGATTTCTAAAAATCCAGCCGTTATTTTTAAATAAGTATTAATCGTGTCTCTAAACGCTTGGACGCTACTTTCTAATCTCCTGTAAAGATTTATCTTTACCAATTGATGTAAGTTTTGCCAAGCCCTTGTTAATCTTTGAAAATAATCAGGATCAAATTTTTCTTCAATAGCATATCTTGAAAGATCATATCTTGCATAAGTTAATTTTGGTAAAAACTCATTAATCTTTTGATATAAACCACCTTCATAAACTTTATCAATTGAATAATCTACTCTGTAAGGACCTTTTCTTTCGGGAAAAATAATCTTTTCATGAGGATAATATTCTTTTATATCACTTCTCGTTCTTCTTATGAATATTTGAGCAATTAAATCTTCGATATTAGCTTCACCACTCTCACATTTTTTAAAATATTCTTTTAACGAAATAGGATAAATTCTAAAATTATGATTCGTTTCATATGGAGTAAAAAGTTTAAGTTGCCAATAGATATCCCAAATACTCAAATTTTGAGGCGTAGCTGAAAGTAAAATAACCTGTTTTCCATAACAAATCCTTTCAATATTTCTATATCTTTTTGTATCTGGATTTCTAAAATGATGAGATTCATCAATTAAAACAACTTTTCTTGTGCTCATTAATTTTTCATCATTTAAAATATCTTCAAGCTTACCATTTGAAAAAACTTTTGCTTTGGTCGCTCCACGATCTCTTAAAGTTTCTTCCCAAAATTCAATCAACCTTGGAGGAACAATAACAATCGCAAATTTGCCTTCAGTTTCTAAATGAGCCAAAAGTGCTGAACCCATATGAGTTTTACCAAGCCCTGGAACATCAGCAATAAAAACCCCGTTAAATTTATTTAATCTTCTATAAGCATCAATTACTGCATCTTTCTGATAATGAAAAAGATCTCCTTCAATTTCAGAAATTTTCTCTTCTTCTTGATAAGAAAAAATTTCATGCAAAATTTTTAAATATACTCTAAATGGCGTAACCTCCCTATTAAATACCCAAGATTTTTCTATTGCTTTCTCTGCTAATTCTGTAAATTGAGTTTTCTCGCTTTCTTTCCATCTTTCTTCAAACCAATCCCTTAAAACTCTATAATTTTCATCACCCAAAACTCTAACATTTAATTCTGTATTTAGATTAAATCCGCTTAATGAAAAATTACTTGATCCTACAATTGCTTCTCCCAAGCCGTGTCTTTGGTCTTTATATTCGAATAAATAAAGTTTTGCATGAAGAGGTTCTTTATAATAGATTCTGATTTCAATCTTCCCTTCTCTAAGTTTTTCCAAAAACCATTTTAAAAATTCAATATCTTCTAATGTTGGCTTAATATAACTTAAATCATTCATTAAACCCTTAAATTCTTCATCTAAAATTTTTTGACGTTCCTCTTCTGTTAAATATTTTGTCCTTTCTAATGTATCTTTCACTGCCTTTTCCCATTTTTTCTCTAAACGTATAACTTCAGCAGTTTGTTTATTCGTTCTTGAGCCAGCTAAAATTTCTAATTTTTCCAAATTATCGATTTCGTTTCTTAACTCTTTAAAACCACTCAAAAATAACCAACCAACCGCAAATCTTGCTTTTTTAGAAACAGAAAGCTTTTCTTTTAAAACTTCAATCAATTTTACATTTGAATTATCAATAATATCATGAGGCATATTACATTAGAAATAAAAATTTTAATGGAATATGGATAATATTATCTTCTAAAATTTTGAGTTCATCTTCTCCAAAAATTATACCTTTTATATTACTCTTCTTTTTTAATCTGCTAAATGTATTTTTAATTTGCCTTAAGCCATCTTGGACCTTTTTATTAAAACCAATTTCAACGGCAATATATTCTTTATCTATTGTCAAAATAAAATCAGCACCTTGCTCCGAAGAATCATAAGCAATTTGACTAAAAATTTTTTTACTATCAGTTAATTTTTTAATATCTTTAAAGTAAATTAAAGCAAAATAATCTTCTAAAAAACGACCCCTAACTTCACTTCCTATAACACCTTTTAGCAAAGCATTTCTAATGGAGGGCGAGGAAAATAAAAACTTGATAGGCTTTCTTGTTTTTGAAAATTTTCCGCTGAAGCTTCTTATTTCATAAAGTAGTCCCGTTAATACTAAATAATCTAAAATTTTTCTTAATGTTTTATAGTCCAATTTAACAGTACTACAAATTTTTTGTAAATCAGTAATTTCTGAATTTGCTAGCAAAAATAAAATATATTTAATTTTTGAAATGGGTTCTGCTTTTAATTTCGCTATACTTAAAATATCCTTAGTTATAATTTTATCTACCATACCTTCAATAAATTCAAAAATTAAATTAGCATTATTTAAAGACTTAATCAAAAATGGCAAACCACCTAATTCTAAAAATCTCATTTCAATATTTGGTTCTAATTTATGATAAAAATTATTAACCTTAGGCAATAAATCCTTTAAGGCTTGATAACTTTCTTTTAACTCTTTATTCATAAAAATAGCATTTAAAATTTCATCAGATAAACCAGGTTCAGGATACAAATTGTGTTTAAGAATCAAAAATTCATTAAATTTTAATGGATATAATTCATTGGAGATACTTCTTCTTGATAAATCAGGATTCATTTTTAGTTTAAGAGCTGAAGAGCCAGTAGCAATGAATAAAATGTTTTTATTAGCTTTAGTTCTATCATAAAAAGATTTCAAAAATAATCCCCAATTATCATCATAATGAATCTCATCTAAAAGAATTAGAAATTTTCTATTTGTACTTTCAAAATGAATATTTTTGGCTGTTTCATAAAATTTAAAAAAATCATTAAGAGAAATATTTTCACCTTTTAATCTTGAAACATCTAAATATAGCTTTTCATAATCACTTTTTAAGATAGCTTGAAGTTTTGATTTTTGTTTTTCTTTTACAAACTTATCTGCATAATAAAGTTGTGCTAATAAAGTGGTTTTACCTGTTCCTCTTAATCCTGTCAAAATATGTATTTTTTCAAGTTCATCTATTTCGCCTTCCAAAAATCTATTTAAAATTTTTAAGTAGTAAGAAAAAATATATCTTGTAGGTAAAAGCTTCCTTTTTTTCTCGCCTGGTATTTCGTAATATATATAATTTTCAAGAAATTCATCCAACCTACTTATCCATAACCTATAAAAATTTTCTATTTTTACTGTATCCATAATTTCAATTGGATTATAATCCAATTATAACATATATTTTAATTGGATTCAAATCCAATTAAACACTTTTAGCTTTTTTTAATCTGTTTTGAACTAATTCTGCTACTGCCCAGTAAACTTCTTTTCTTTCTTCTTCAGTTAACCCTAAAGCATCAAAAACAATATCATCTAAAGCTTTTCTATCTGGCAATGGATTTGGCTCTTGCTCATGAATAGGTTTGTTAGGGTCAAAACCAAGCTCGGTAAAAACTTTTTTTATTTCTCTATTCATAATTTCTTTATATAAACTTTCATTTGAACCTAAGAGAAATAATATGGGATTGGGAATCTCTAATTCATATATATCTTCTTTCAATAGCCTAATGGGTCCAGAAATAGATACCCTTCCTATTGATTCGAAAAACAACCAGGTAATAGTTGAGTTAAGAGAAAGTACTAAATACTTTGTCAGGTTTTTAAATAAAGGGATAATACCGTGAAAGTTATGCTCAAAAGGTAAATTATCTTTATTAAAATGAACAATGTGTTTTGCTCTTCTTATATCAACCCATAAAATCGGAGCTCGTTTTATTTTAAATGGAATATTTTTTACTTTGATTATCCATGATGCATCTTTTCGAGTTAAAATTATTTTTGAATGATCCGTTGGTGTTCTAAAAACTAAAGAGAAATTATTTTGATCGAAATTTTTTATACTTGAAATCTTTTTATAGTAAAGCTTATTATTGCCGGTAATTATTCCTGCCCTTACTTTAGCTATATTTCTCAATTTTATTAATTTATTTAAAAAACCGCGTTTTAAAAATTCTTCTTCAATCAACCAATAATCACCAGTTTTCATATTCCTTATAATCCTTAATCCTGCCTTCTTTATCTCTTCCAAGCTCTTAAATTTTCCCAAGTTTTTAATTTTATGTTTTATTTCTGAGAATTTCATGGTTTTTTATATATTTTTTATTTATAATTCATAATGATATTATATTAGGAGGATGGGCAAACATAACGGTCAGCGAGGAGGAAGCTTCACGCGCTTAAGGAGGAGATATCAGAAAAATAGGGGTGAAAATGAGCATAGAGGAAACGATAAACTACCTTATTACTGCATAGAGGGGGATTGAGATGGGAAACGGGAGGAAGG
>JAGDWU010000052.1:0-7241 GCA_023256115.1 Candidatus Aenigmatarchaeota archaeon
GAGAAAAAATATGAAAACATTTTATCATTAGCTGCAAAAGAATTGGGAAAAAATTTAGAAGATGCATATAGCGAATTTGGAAATAAAATTTTGGAAAAATATGGAAGCTTAACTAATTTTTTTGAAAATTTAACAGAGGAAAAAATTAAAGAAATTCCAAAAAATTGGCGAGAAAAGATAGAAAAGTTAATAGAAAAGCTAAAAAAAGAAAAAGAGGTTGAAATAAAATATATTTTAAAAGTTCAAACTTTAGATAAAAATGGTCTAGAAAAAATAAAAAATGAATTAAAAATTTTTGAAGATAATGATATTGAAATTAAATATATTGGCGGAGGAAAATATTTAATAAAGAAAATTAGTAAAAATCCGAAAAATGATGATAAGAAAATTTTAAGTTTAATTTCAAATATTAAAGATAAATTTGAAATATTTGAATACGAAAAACATGAAGAAAATGCGTAAATGTTTAAAATGCAAAATATATACTTTTAAACAATTTTGTAAATATTGCAATTCAGAAACTGTTTTAGCACATCCAATTTTTAAATTTTCTAAATATGCAAAATATCGAATATAATAATGGTTGTTAAAATAGTTGAATTCAAAAAGATAAGGGTAAAAGATGGAATTTTTATAGAAGGTATGCCAGGAGTAGGAAATGTTGCAATGGTAGCAATAGGAAATTTAATAGAAGAATTAAAGCCGTTACATTTTGCAGATTTGCTAACTTCGCATTTTAATTCAATAGTATTAATTAAGCCAAATGCAGAAATTCAAATTTTAAAAGGCTCTTTTTATTATTTGAAGGCGAAAAGAGATGTAATAATATATTTTGGAGATCAGCAAGCCAATACTCCAGAAGGAACATTTGAACTCATAAACGAAATTTTAAAATACATTAAGAAAATTGGAGTAAAAGAAGTTTTAACATTTGGAGGTTTGCAAGTTAGCGAAATAATTAATAGACCTCCAAAAATTTATGGAGCAGTTAGTGAAGAAAGTCTAAAAAAGAAATATGAAAAATATGGAGTTATTTTTGATGAAACTTCCAAAAGAGTTGGAAGTATAATAGGTGCAATAGGAATGTTAGCTGGCTATGCAAAATATTATGGTTTATATGGGGCATCTTTTTTAGTTGAATCTGTTCCAACTCATTTTGTTCCAGATCATAGAGGTGCTAAAGCTCTTTTAGAATTAATATGTAAAATATTGGAAATAGAGTTTGATTTCAAAAAATTAGATAAAAAAATTAGGGAGCAAGAAGAATTATTGGAAAAACTAAAAATGCGAACAACTTTAAAAGAAGTAGAAGAAGAAAAAGAGGAAAAAAAGAGGTTAGAATATATTCAATAATGGAATTGTTAATTAGCCCAAGTGAATATAAGAAAAGCAAAATGATAATATGTAAAGGTTTGAATGATTTAATGAAAAGATTTGTACATAAAAGGTTAGTGGGAAATTATTATTTAATTAACATGTTTGAATTAGATAAAAGAATTAGAATGCTTGCAAAGTATATTGTAAAGCACAATGTTTTAATTGTTAATAGAAACAAATTATTTTTTCCTTATTTAGAAAGAGCTAAAGAATATCTAAATGTTCTTTTAGGAAGATTTTTACCTGGAAGCTTTACTAATCCTAATTCTCCCAATTTTCTTGAACCAGACGCTGTTTTAGTTTTTAATGTAAAGTTAGATAAGCAAGCTATCAGAGAAGCTCTAAAAGTAAATATTCCAATTTTTGGTTTATGCTCTTTAAATGATGATCCAACTTATTTAGACTTTATACTACCGATAAATAATAAAAATAGAAAATCTATATCAACTTTTATTTGGCTTTTAATTAGAGAAATAAAACTAATAAAAGGGGAAATAAAAAGTTATAAGGAATTTCCAAGTATTCAAGAATTCTATAAAAAAGTAACTACTAAAACTTAATATTTTTATATTATATTAAAGGAAAAATATTATTTTTATGAGAGGAAAAGGACAAGCAGCTTTAGAGTTTTTAATGACATATGGATGGGCAATATTAATAGTAATAGTAGCTATTGGAGCTTTGTATGCTACAGGAATGTTAAAACCTTGTAAATGGGTTGGAACTCAAGTAAGAGAGTTTCCATTAAGTGAGGTAAAAGTAGAAGTGGTAAGATTAACTAGTAGCGAATTAGTATTTAATGTTTATTATCAAAAACCTGGAACAGCTACTTTAAACAACGTAATAATTAATTCTGCAACTGCAGATGGTACATCTTTTAGCGCAAATGTAGCTAGTGGTCCTGGTTCAAGTTTTAGCCAAACAACACCAGTAACTGTCACACTAACGTATTCAATAAGCAAAGGGGCTTGTGTAGACTTTGATTTAACATTAAACTTTACAAGACCAGAAGGTGGATGGACAATTGTTAGCGGTAAAATCAGCGGGCCTGCCTCTTAATTTATTTTTAAATGAAAAACAAAAATCTGATTAATAAAAATAAAATAGAAATAGCTAAAACTAAGTAAATTACTTGTGATGGTTTTAATTTTATTTTTGTCTCTTCTTCCTCTTCAAATCTATATAATCCTGCAATGCCCATTGGCATTAAATATCTTTTCTTTCTTCTTACCATATTTTAGAGATGGGTAGCTGTAACCCCTCTTCTGTTTTGGGTGCATTGGTCTAAGCGCATTACGCTTGCAGCTCATCGCCGCGGGCCAAATTTCATCCTGCTATTAACATCTCATTTTTTGAAATCATTTTCATCTTGTTAATAGCAGGTTATTTTTCTGATTGGCCCGCGCGGCTTCTTAAACCGCTTTAGCTCGCTGGAGGGAATTTCCTCCCTTAGGAAGCACCCCAGCTACCCATCCTTTCTATAATTATAATTTAAATCAAAATTACTTAAATATACCAAAAAGATTATTAGAGAAAGTTATTCCAAAATGAAATACTAACAGAACTATTGGAATAAAAATTAAAAAATATTTTAATCCAGCTTTTTCATTTCCCTCTTTTATTATACCAAATAATAAACTTGCAAAAAAAGAAGAAATAATCATTTGTAAAAGCATAATGTTTTTCAAAAAATTTATATCATATTTTAAACCTTTAAATCCAATTGGTATGTTAAATGTTTTTATTTCTGGAATAGCTGGAGCTGTTTGAGATAAAAAACTTATAAATGTGTAAGAAAGTGCAAACATTAATGGCATTGCAAAAAGAAGTGCAATTAAAATAAAAGTTAAATATAATGAAGTATTTGCTATCATCTCTTTTTTTAAAACTTGTTGCTCTCTTAAACTTTCGCTTAATTCAAATAACAAATCTGAAATTTTACTTCCTTTTTTAAAACCTTCTAGCAATAAATATAAAGATTTTTTAAAACTTTCTATATCACTTTTCTTTGCATATTCGCTTAGCACATCTTCAACACTTTTTCCGCTAGCAATTTCTTTTCCCATTCTTTTCAAAATAGAATCTAAATATTTAAATTCTTGTCTAGCAGAATTTAATAAAGCTTTTTCAAATGTTGCACCACTTTTTAAATTTGAAGAAATTAAACTTAGCGCATCTGGTAAATAAAATTCAATATATTTTTTTGCATTTTCTTTTGCATTAAAAACTAAAAATGCAAAAAGAAGATTAAAAATTAAAAATGATAGCAAAAAATATAAAAAGTTTTTTAAGAAAAGAAGTATTAGAAAAGATATTGAAAAGGAAAATAAAAATTGAAAATCTAAAAATTTTTGAATAGAAATAGGTAAATAATCTTTGTTTTTTTCTAACCATTTTATATATCTTTTTGGGTAAATTTTTTCAAACATTTGGTCTTAAAGATTTTGCAACTCCTATTAAATTAAATTGAATAATTGCAATTAAAATTATTAACAAAATAAAAATTTCTTGCGGCAAATTTAAGCCAACAAAATTTGATAAAACAATTAAAAATAAAATTCCCATTGTTGGAAAAATTACCCCAACAGTTAAGAAGGATAATGTAATTGGATTTAATTTACTTCCAAACATTTTTATTTCTGCTTTTCTTTCATTTATTATAATTTCTAACAAATGCTTTAAAACATTACTTATATCAATTCCACTTTTAATTGCATTAATAAGCTGCCAAATAATTCTTCTAAATTTAATTGATGGAATTTCCATTATTAGCTCTTCTAAACATTCTGCCTCATTTTTTCCAGCATTAAGCTTTTTTACAATTTCTTTTGCTTTAATGCTTAAAACTCCATAATCTTGTTTTGAAATAGAAAGAAAACAATCATATAAGCTCATTCCTGCTCTAGTTTGAATTAATAAATGCCTTAAAAAATGTGGTAAATTGTTTTCTACATCTCTAACTTTTTTTGAAATTAAATAATTTGGATAAAGTAAAATTATAATAAAAGATAAAAAAGAAAAAGTTAGAGATAAAAGAAATGAAATTAAAAATAGGTTTTGTTTTGAAATAAAAGATAGAAAGTTTAATAGAAGAAAAATGATTATAAACCAATGAAATGCTGAATATATTGCAATTGAATAATATTCTCTTTCATCATATCCTATTTCTGCTTGCATTAACTTCACTTTTAAAGAATGTATTTTGCTTAATCTATCTGCAATTGAATATAAAAAAGTCTTTTTTGCAATACTTATAATTCTTTCTGGTTTTAAAGGAACAAATGGAATTTTCATTTTTTTCCTTTTTTAATTCTTTTCATTAATTCATCTTTATTAAAATAATATTCATTAACTATTTTTCCAATTGCTTCAATGCTATTAATTTTATTTTTAACTAACCATTTTAAAATTTCAATTTTTTCATTTAAATCTTTTTCTAATTCAGTTTTACTTAAGCCAATAAAATTTGCATATTCCTCTTCAATTCTTAAACTTCTATTTGCTTTTATTATTTCATCTTTGCTTGGATCCCATTTATATAAATCATTAACTTTTTCGCTAATAAATGGAACTATTTCGCTAATTTGAAACAATCTTCTAATATTTCTTCTCCTATCTCTATACATTACTGCAAATAAATGTAAAGATTCAATAACAATTTCAGGAATGTTTATTGGCGGATTTGTTAATCTTTTATAAGCTTGTTGCGCAGTATCTGCATGCAAAGTTGCATAAACGCTATGGCCAGTATGCATTGCTTCAAATAATACTTCAGCTTCTTCTGCTCTTCTTACTTCGCCTACAACAATTCTATCTGGTCTCATTCTTAGGCTATTAACTAATAAATCATACATTGTTATTTTTCCTTTTTCTTCTATAGTATATTCTCTAGTAACTAAAGGTACCCAATGCATATAGCTTGGTAATTGAATTTCTCTTGTTTGTTCAATTGAAATAATTCTTTGATTAGCTGGAATAAAATTTAAAATTGCATTTAACAAAGAAGTTTTTCCACTTCCTGTTCCACCAGCAATAATAATATTTAACTCATATTGAATTGCTTGCCATAAAAATGCGGCTGTTTCAAAATTAATTGTTTTTGAATTTATTAAATCTACAATAGTCCAAGGAATTCTTCTAAATTTTCTTATTGTAATTGTATTACCAAATGAACTTATTGGAAATAAAGTTGCATTTACTCTATCGCCAGTTATTAAATGAGCATCTAATAAAGGATTTAAAATATTTATTTGTCTACCAACTCTTCTTCCAATTAAACTTGCAATATTAAAAATTTGCTGCTCGCTAGGAATATAAATATCTGTTTTTAACCAACCATATTTTCTATGATAAACCCATATTGGTTCTTTTGAACTATTAACAACAATTTCTTCCAAGTTTCCATCATTTATTAAGAATTCTAAAATTCCAATTCCAAGCATTTCAATAACTAAAATATTAGCTAAAAAATGTAAAGTTTTTTCATCTATTGTTTTTATATATTCTTTAATTTTGTTTTTTGCTTTTTCAAAGAATTCTCTTTTTATTTTTTCATATGTTTGCAAATCAACATTTTCTAATAAAGGAACTTCTGAAACTAATTCATCTTTTATTTCATCTAATATTATTCTAGTTGCTTTTTCTATTTCTGGTAATTGTAAAGAATAAATTGGTACAAATTCGTTTGGCAATTTAAAAATTTTTACTTTTGCAACAATAAATTCATAAGAAATTTTATATTCTTCTATTACTTTCATTTTTTCCTTATTTTTATATCTTTTAACTCATATATCATTTCAATTAATCCTGCTTTTTCTAATAAAGAGCAAATATTTTCTAATGAACTTTTATTTATTTTAAGTTCTTTTTCTAATTCGCTAATTGAAATTTCCTTCTTTTTTTCTAATTTTTCCAATATTTTATCTATTATAGTTGAAATTGTTTCTTTTTTTACTTCAATCTTTTTTTCTAATAATAGTTTGTAAAAATAATCTAAAATTTCCTCCCTTGTTATTATTCCTATTACTTTTTTACTTTTATCTACAACTGGCAATCTGTGAACATCTTTTTTTACCATTAATTTTATTGCATGCTCTATGCTATCATTTTCATTTACATAAATTAACCTTCTTTTTCTCTTTATAAAATCTTTAACACTTATTAAAGCTAAATTTTCTAATCCATATTTTTCAGCATATTTCATTATATCGGTTATTGAAATTACAGATTTTAGTTTTCCACTTTCATCAATTATTGGCAAGCCAGTTATTTTGTTTTCTCTTAACTTTTTTATAACATTGCTTAAATTTTCGTCAAGTGTAGCAAAAATAACATTTTTTATCATTATATCTTTGACTTTCATAAGAAGGTTATTTTTTCTCATAAGATAATGCTCTTCTTATTATTTCGTTAATTTGTTTTTCTGCATCTCTAAGCATGCTATTTACATCTTTCTTTATTTCATCTTTCAACATTTTTAATTCTTTTTTAATTTTAAAAATTTCTTGATTAATTTCAATAATTTGTTTTTTATTTTTTTCAATTTCTTCTTCAAGTTTTAAAGTAACATTACTAATATCCTTCAAATTTTTTGCAAATATTTCAATATCTTTTTGGAAAAGTTTCACCTTTTTATCAAATTCTTCTATTTTATTTAAAATTAAATTCAATTTTTTTACATCAGTTTTTTGCTCTAAAATTTTTTGATTATTTTCCATTTTTTCTATAATTTTTAAAATTTTATTTATATTTTCTTCTAATATGTCAATTTTTCTATTACTTTTTTCTAAACTAAATATTTTGTTTTCTATAAATTTTTTCTCTTCTTTTCTATTGGATATAATTTCATTTATTATTTCCTTAAT
>JAGDWU010000052.1:7251-8823 GCA_023256115.1 Candidatus Aenigmatarchaeota archaeon
ATCAAATTAAGAATTAAACTTTCAAAACTTTCAACTTTAGAACTGATTGTCTTCTTTTCTCTTTCCCATTCCTTTTCCCATTCTTTTATTTCTGCAATTTTGATTTTTAAATTGGCTGCTATATTAGAAAACTCGGTAAATAAATTTTCGAATATTTTTTCTCTCGTGCTTTTAATCTTTTCGATTTGTTTTCTTAAATTTTCTAATTCTTCTTCCAATTTTTTTCTTTCTCTTCTTTCTTTTAATTTTTTCAATATTATTTCTTTTAACATTTATATTTTAGATGCTATTATTTTTAAACTTTCTTCAATATCTTCAATTTCTTTTTTAATTTTATGTATTTCAATTTTATTTTTTTCAATATCTAAAATTTTTTCTTTTATATTTGAAATTTCAAAATGTAAAAATTCCACTTTGTTTTTAATATTATTTATAGATTTTATTTTAGTGTTTAAACTTTCTATTCTATTAATTATTTCGTTAAGTAAATAACTAACATTGTTTTTAATATTCTGAATTTTTCTTTCATAGTAATTTAATTTTTCATTTAGATCTTTAACATTAATAAGCTTTGCTTTTCTAATCTCTTCAATTTTTGCGTTTATTTTAGCTTTTTCAGATTCTAAACTTTCAATTTTTGAAAGCAAATATTTTATTAAATTCTCTAACTCTTTTTTGATTTTTTCTTGACTCTTATTAATACTATTTAACTCTTCAATTTTTTTACTAAGAGCTTTCACTGTAAACTCAATATTTTCTATTCTATTATAATTTTTGAGAAGCGAAGCTCTTTTGTACAAATCTTCAAGTTTTGCACTTACATTATTTAAAACAACATTAATTGTTTTAAATTTGTTAGCAAAAATATTTATAAATTCTTTAAAGTATTTACTTTCTCTTTCAAGATTATTTATTTTTCTTTCTAAAGCAGCGTATAGATCTTTGGTTTTGTTTTTTTCTCTTTCATCTCCTTCAAAGAGAGTCATTTTCTTTTCGACTTTGCTTACTTTATTCTTAATTTCCTTTATTTCATCTATTATAAAACTTGTTTTATCCAACTTATTTTCAAGCAAAAGAATGTTTTCTAATATTTCCTGCTTTATAAAGCTCAATTCCTTTTTTATTTTTTCTATTTGATCTTTTTGCATTTTAATATTTTTAATTTTGTTTTCTAATAAGAAAATTTTTTGATTAAGTAATTCTATAAGGTTTTTCATTTGCGTGGCAATTTCCTTAGATAAATTTTCTTTTGTATAACCTTCTAAATTTTTTAATCTAGTATCTAATTCTCTTAACTTAGCAGCTTGTATAATGTTTGTACTTATTTTAGATTTTAAATCGTATAAAGTATTTAAAATGTTTGCTTCTCTTTCTTTTGTTTTTTCAATAAGATTTTTCAACTTTTTATCAAATTCAGTTTTTAAACTTTCCACTTTTCTTTCATTAAGAAAGTGGTTATATTTTAATGTTTCTACTTCTTTTTTCACATATTTTACTTTTTGAAAAGCGTTTTCAAAGCTTTCTAAATTTTCGTTTATTTTCTTTAGGTTTTCATAAATTGCTTTGTTTTTT